>CAYYZU010000042.1:0-11915 GCA_964476205.1 uncultured Actinomyces sp.
AGGCGAAGTTGATGCGCTGCACGCCCCCGTCGAGGATGTTCATGATGAAGAGGTGCCCCAGGACCAGGAAGACGAGAACGATGCCTGAGACCCGCATGAAGAGCCAGGCATAGAGCTCGAAGTTGCTCCGCTGGCGGTTGCGTGAGCCCTGGGACAGGGCGACGGAACGATCGGCAACGCTCATGGTGTCGCTCCGAACAGGGCCTCGACCGTGTGGCGCATCATGTAGTAGGTGCCCGGGATCATCACGACCGCCCAGACGCCCACGACGCCCCACAACATCTGTCGTTGGTAGCGGGGACCGCGCGACCAGAAGTCCACCGCGATGACCCTCAGGCCATTGAGTGCGTGGTAGAGCACGGCGCCCACGAGCCCGACCTCGAGGAGGTTGACGATAGGCGTCTTGTACGTCGCGATCACGATGTCGTAGGCCTCGGGGGAGACCCGGACGAGGGCGGTGTCGAGCACGTGCACGTAGAGGAAGAAGAAGACGGCGATGCCCGTGATGCGCTGGGCGACCCAGGACCACATGCCCTGGCCGCCCCGGTAGAGGGTGCCCACGGACGCGGTGGCCATGGTGTCTCCTCTCCTGAAGTCGCCCGGGCGGGACAGCTCCGCCGACTGACCGCCATCGTAGTGCGGAAGGGGCGTGGCGGCAGGGTGGGGTGAGCCAGGTCACTCCCTCGCCCGCGCCCTAGTCTGACCGCATGACCACGGAGTCGGGCCTTCCCTTCGCGCCGGTCTACGGGCCGGCGGACTTGGCCGGCTGGGACCCGGCGGAGCGCCTCGGCGAGCCAGGCGCCTTCCCCTACACCCGCGGGGTCTACCCGACGATGTACACCGGGCGTCCCTGGACCATGCGCCAGTACGCCGGCTTCGGCACCGCAGCCGAGTCGAACGAGCGGTACCGCCAGCTCCTGGCTGCGGGCACGACCGGGCTCTCCGTAGCCTTCGACCTCCCGACGCAGATGGGCTACGACTCCGATGCGTCGATCGCCCGCGGCGAGGTCGGCAAGGTCGGCGTCGCCATCGACACGATCGATGACATGCGGGTGCTCTTCGATCGCATCCCGCTGGACCAGGTGTCGACGTCGATGACCATCAACTCACCGGCCGCGATCCTGCTGCTCCTGTACCAGTTGGTGGCTGAGGAGCAGGGCGTCCCGGGTAGTGCTCTCAACGGCACTATCCAAAACGACGTCCTCAAGGAGTACATCGCGCGGGGGACCTACATCTACCCGCCCGCACAGTCGCTGCGACTCACGACGGACATCTTCTCCTACTGTCGCGAGGAGATCCCGCGTTGGAACACCATTTCCATCTCGGGCTATCACATGGCCGAGGCCGGAGCCACTCCCGTGCAGGAGATCGCCTTCACCCTTGCGGACGGCATCGAATACGTGCGGGCGGCCCTCGCCTCCGGGCAGCACATCGACGAGTTCGCGCCACGCCTCGCCTTCTTCTTCGTCGCGCGGACCACCCTGCTCGAGGAGATCGCGAAGTTTCGCGCGGCTCGGCGTATCTGGGCACGCGTCATGCGAGAAGAGTTCGGCGCTCAGGATCCCAAGTCCCTCATGCTCCGCTTCCACACGCAGACGGCAGGCGTGCAACTCACCGCACAGCAGCCTGAGGTCAACCTCGTCCGGGTCGCCGTGCAGGCGCTCGGTGCCGTCCTGGGCGGGACGCAGTCACTGCACACCAACTCCTTCGACGAGGCCATCGCGCTGCCCACCGAGAAGGCCGCCCGGCTCGCCCTGCGCACCCAGCAGGTCCTCGCCTACGAGTCGGACGTGACGCAGACGGTCGACCCGTTCGCCGGCTCCTACGCGATCGAGTCGCTCACCGACGAGATCGAGGAGGCCGTCCTCGCGCTTATGGCCCAGGTCGAGGAGCTCGGGGGCGCGGTTGCCGCTATCGAAGAGGGATTCCAGAAGTCGGAGATCGAGAAGTCGGCGTACGCCGTCGCACAGGAGATCGACGCGGGAGACCGTGTGGTTGTCGGCGTGAATCGCTTCACGGTGGATGAAGAGGAGCCCTACGAGCCTCTTCGCGTGGACCCCACCATCGAGGCCGAGCAGCGCGCGCGATTGGAACGTGTGCGCGCCGAACGCGATCAGGCAGCGGTCGATGCCGCACTCGAGCGCGTGCGCGCCGCCGCCGCGGGCACCGACAATCTCCTGTACCCCATGCGTGATGCCCTCCGAGCCCGAGCGACCGTGGGCGAGGTAAGCGATGCCCTGCGCGACGTGTGGGGTGTCTACACGCCTGCGGATGCCTTCTGATCGTGACGACCGAGATCGAGGCCATTGCCTGGCAGGACGACGCGATCGTGCTGCTCGACCAGACCCGTTTGCCCCGTGACGTGGCGTCCGTAGCCTGCAGGGACGTCGACTCTCTCGTCGACGCCGTACGTCGCCTCGTCGTGCGCGGTGCGCCTGCACTCGGTGCGGTGGGTGGCTACGGCGTCGTCGTCGCCATGCTCCAGGGGCAGCGCGAAGGGTGGACGGCTGAACGGCTCGATGGTGAGGTCGATCGCGTGCGGGACGCCCGTCCCACTGCCGTCAACCTCGCATGGGGTGTGGACCGCGTGCGACCGCTCATGCCCCAAGGCGTCGACGCGGTGCTCGCCGAGGCCCACAGAATCGTGGCCGAAGACACGGCGGCCAATCGCCAGCTCTCGCGTCACGGCGCCGACTGGATCCTCGCGCGGTGCCCGCGACGACCGCTGCGCGTGGTGACGCACTGCAACACCGGGGCGCTCGCCACGACCGGGTGGGGGACTGCCTTCGGCATCATCCGCGAGCTCGCTGAGCGCGGTGAGATCGAGCTTGTCTACGTCGATGAGACACGACCGCTTCTCCAGGGCGCGCGCCTCACTGCGTACGAGTGCGATCACCACGGCATCCCCTATGTCGTGCAGTCCGATGGTGCTGCGGCCTCCACGATCTTGCGCGGCCTGGCGGACTTTGCCGTCATCGGCGCGGATCGCATCGCGCGCAATGGCGACACGGCCAACAAGATCGGTTCCGTGAGTGTCGCGCTCGCCTGTGCCGCTGCCGGTATCCCATTCGTCGTCGCTGCGCCGTCGTCGACCGTCGACCTGGCCACGTCATCCGGCGATGACATCGAGATCGAGATGCGCTCGGGCGACGAGGTCACCGCGTGGTCGGGCGTGCCCACGACGCCGAGTGGTGCCCGTGGATTCAATCCGGCGTTCGATGTCACTCCTGCGGCGTACATATCTGCCGTCGTCACAGAGTGCGGTGTCGTGGAGCCAGGCCCGGGCGTGACGGTCGACGCCGTTGCGGGAGGGGCGTCGTGATGACTCCGCTGGAGCAGCTCGTCGTGCGGTCCAATGAGATCGGCGACGATCCCTCGCTCGTGGTCTATGGCGGCGGGAATACCTCAGCCAAGGGAGTCCTGGTCGACCACCTCGGGCGCGAGCAGCGTGTCATGTGGGTCAAGGGCTCCGGGGCCGACATGCGCGGTTCGGTCGCTTCCGACTACCCGGCCCTGCGCCTGGACGACCTGCTCCCGCTGCTGGAGCGCGACGAGATGTCCGATGAGGAGATGACGGACCTTGTCGCGCGTGCGCTGCTGGACCCTGGCGCACGACGGCCTTCTATCGAAACCCTGCTCCATGCCTTCCTGCCCTACACGCACATCGATCACGTGCACGCCGACGCAATCTGCGCGCTCACCAATCACGCGGACGGCCCCCGGATCGTTGCCGAGGCGCTGGGAGACGGGTTCGCCTACGTCGACTGGATGCGCCCGGGCTTCACCCTCAGCAAAGTGGTGTCCGAGCTCGGTGACCGAGAAGGCGTGGTGCTGGCACATCACGGCCTCATCACGTGGGGCGAGTCGAGCGCTGAGTGCCTGCAGCGGACGGAAGCGGCTGTGGGCACAGCGCGCGCGTACCTCGAGGCGCTGCCCCTGCGCGGTGAAGCCCCGGCGCGCGTGGCTGACATGCCCGACGACGAGATCGAGCGGCTGCTGCTGCGCCTGCGTGGGGCGCTGTCTCGCACAGGCCGACGCGTGCTGCGGGTCGACACCCGGCTGCGCGCGGTGGCCGATCATCCGCTGCTGCCCGAGATCATTGCCGGGGGAGTGAGCAGTGCCGACCACATGCTGCGCATCAAGCCTCGCTCGGCCATCACGACCTCGGCAGAGTCCGCTTCTGACGACGTCGAGGCTTTCGCCACGGAGTACGCGGCGTACGTCGAGCGGAACATCGATGCGATGCCCGAGGGCTTCGGCATGCACGACCCGATGCCGCGCGTGGTTGTCGTGCCCGGTCTCGGCGCGGTCACCACGGGCGCAACTCTGCGCGATGCCGAGGTCGCCGCCGACATTGCCGTGCACACCCATGGTGTCGCCGCGACCGTGGTTGACCGCATCGGTTCTCCTGTGGGACTGGACGAGCGCGAGACCTTCCGCTTCGACTACTGGCCGATGGAGCTCTACAAGCTCACTCTCCGCCCGCCCGCGCCGGATCTGGCCGGGTTCATAGCCATCGTCACCGGGTCGGCTTCGGGGATCGGCCGCGGGATCGCACTCGAACTTGCCGCTCGCGGTGCCTCACTGGTCCTGGCCGACCTCGACGGTGCAGGCCTGGACGAGGCAGCCGAGCGCATTCGCGAGGCCGGCGCGCCCGCTCCCGTGCTCGTGGCCGGTGACCAGTCTGACGAGTCGGTCGTGGAGGAGACGGTGCGCCGGGCGGTGCGCACCTTCGGCGGCGTCGACGGTGCTGTCATCAACGCCGGCATCGGCGTCACCGGCACCCTCGAGGAGCTCACGCTCGACCAGTGGGACGCGGCCATGCGCATCAATCTCGCCAGCGGCTTCCTCATGACGCGGGCCACCATGCGCGCGATGAAGGAGCAGGGCTCAGGAGGCTCGCTCGTCTACGTCGCGAGCAAGAACGCCTTCGGTCCCGGTGCGGGCTTTGGTGCCTACTCCGTGTCCAAGGCCGGCATGGTGCAGCTCATGCGCATTGCGGCGCTTGAGGGTGGTGCCGCGGGGATTCGCGCCAATGCCATCAATCCCGACGCCGTCTTCGACAACTCTCGACTGTGGGATGGCGGGCTGCGCGAGGAACGAGCGGCTGCCCACGGCATCGCGCCTGACGAGCTCGAGGACTTCTACGCTGCACGCAACATCCTCAAGCGTCGCGTGACCACTGCCGACGTGGCCCGCACGGCGGCCTTCCTGCTCTCCGATGCCTCGTCCCGAACGACGGGCGCTGTTATCCCCGTCGACGGTGGCGTCGCGGGCGCCTTCCCCCGCTAGCGACTAGATCAGGCGAATGTCGGTCATCTCGGCGACCTCGGGGTAGGTCGAGGCCTCCGTCGCGTGCGGCTCGCCCGCCCGGCGCACTCGGACCGCCTGCCATCCCGCCTCGCGCGCAGCATCGAGTTCAGCGACCACGTCGGAGCAGAAGAGCAGTCGACTCGGATCGATGGCGATTGCCTCGGCGATCGCGCGGTAGGACGCTGACTCGCGCTTGGGCCCGGCATTGGCCGTGTCGTAGTAACCCGCGATCCACTCGGTGAGGTCACCCTGCGGGGAGTGGGCGTACCAGTTGCGCTGGGCCAGCACCGATCCGGAGGAGTAGACGGAGATGGGCAGGCCAGCGTCGTGCCATTGCCGCAGGGCCACCAGCGCATCGGGGAAGAAGTCCGAGACGAGCTCGCCGTCGGAGAAGCCCTGCTCCCAGATGAGCCCCTGTAGCTCCTTGAGAGGAGTGGCTTTGCGGTCCTCGGCCACCCAGGCCCGCAGGGTCGTGACGACCGCGTCGGTAGAGGGGTCGGTGAGACCGGCTTCGCTGACCACTTCGGCGACGATCCGCTCCCTGTCGGCTTCGCCGGCATGCTGGTCGAGCCATGCGGGGAAGCGCTCGGTGGCGTAGGGAAACAGGACGTCGAAGACGAACGCAGAGGCGCTCGTCGTACCCTCAATGTCCACGATCACGTGATCCACATCGCGGAACTCGACTGCGCTCGCGGGATCGGAAGTCATAGTCACGGAGGCTACATGTCCACGGCGGATGACCTGGCGCGCGCTTCCCGGCGTCTCTACGCACTCGGCTGGATGCGGGGTACGTCGGGCAACGTGTCCGTGCGCGACGGAGCCGAGATCCTGGTGACAGCGTCGGGCATCGACAAGTCCGCTGTCGAGGCATCAGACGCCGTGCTGATCGACGTACGCGGTGAAGCGCTTCCGGGACAGCACAGGAGTCCTAGCGCCGAGGCACGCGTGCACGCCGCAGTGATCGTGGAGGCCGGAGCAGAGGCGGTCGTGCACGTGCATTCGCTGGCGGCCGTGGAAGCGGCCGCCCGCTGGCCGCATGGCGTGCCGCTGAACGACGTCGAGCAACTCAAGGGGATCGGTCGCGGGGCCCACGGCGACGCCGTCACAGTCCCCGTCGTCGCGAACTCCCAGGACATGGCCGACCTCTCCGCCCGCATCCTGGCGGCGCGCGATCCGGGAGTCCCGGGCGTCATCGTGGCCGAGCACGGCCTCTACGCCTGGGGCTCCTCCCTCGGCGAGGCCATCGATCGCACGGAGAGTTTCGACTGGCTCTTCGAGCACGCCCTGCGCCTGGATCGGATGCGGCGCCCCGGGGGCTAGTGCGCGCGGCGCCGCGGCGCGGCACAATGCACGCATGACGATGCTGACCGTGTGGGCCGACGATCGGCCCGAGACGCCGATCCTGCGCACCTCCGACCACACCGCGATCGCGGAGGCGCTCTCGCCCATCGGAGTGGTCTACGAGCACGTGCCCGTTGGCGATTCGCTGGCCAGCACGGCTAGCCAGGACGAGGTCCTCGAGGCTCATCGGCCCCTGGTGGATCGTCTCGTGGCCGAGCACGGCTATCGCCTCGTCGATGTCGCTCAACTTCATCCGGTCGACTCCGATGAGTGGCGCGCGACGGCAGCGGCCGCGCGGACCAAGTTCCTGAACGAGCACACGCATGATGAGGAGGAGATCCGCTACTTCGTCGCGGGCTCCGGGGTCTTCTACCTGCACGTCAATGGACGCGTCCACGCCATGCTGTGCACCGAGGGCGATCTGCTCAGTGTCCCGGCTCTCACCACTCACTGGTTCGACATGGGCACCAGCCCCGACTTCACGGCCATCCGCTTCTTCCACGACGACGACGGCTGGGTGGGCACCTTCACCGGGAGCGATATCTCCACGTACTTCCCGACCTTCGACGAGCTCACCGCGGACGCGGCCCTGGCCGACGCCTCCGCATGACCGATATCGACTGGGCCGCCCTCAGAGCGTCAGCGGAGGAGGCTCGCGATCACGCCTACGCTCCCTATAGCCGCCACCCGGTCGGCGCGGCGGCCCTCACCACGTCGGGCCGCATCGTCACCGGGTGCAACGTCGAGAATGCCTCGCTCGGAGTGACGCTCTGCGCAGAGTGTGGCCTGGTGAGCGAGCTCGTGCGCACCAGTCCCGTGGGCGATCGGGAGCGCATCGTGGCCTTCGCATGCGTGGGTCCGAACCCCGGCCCGCTCCTGCCCTGCGGGCGCTGCCGCCAACTGCTGCACGAGCACGGCGGGGCCGCCATCCTCATCGACCATGCCGACGGACCGATCCCGCTCGGTGCGCTCATCCCGGAAGCCTTCGGGCCCGAGGCGATTCCGTGAGCGCGGGTGCACTCGGAGTCATCGCGGGTACGGGCTTCTATGCACTTGATGCCCTGGAGGGTGCGCACGAAGTCATCGTCGATACGGCGTACGGCGCGGCCCGGCTCACCGCGGGAACGATGCACGGGCGACCGACCTGCTTCGCATCACGCCATGGGGTTGACCACTCCGTACCGCCGCACATGGTGAACTACCGGGCGATCATGCAGGCGCTTGTCGACTCGGGCGTCACGGAAATCCTCGCGATCAATGTCGTCGGAGGTATCGGTCACGATGCCGGTGACCTGGTCGTCATCGACGACTTCATCGACTTCACCAAGCAGCGTCCTGTGACATTCTTCGACGGTTCGAGTGCCGAAGGCGTCGTCCATGTCGACATGGGGGAACCGTACGACGCGCGGCTGCGTGGCGCGTGGCTTGCTGCTGCGCGCGACTTGGGCGTTGCAGTGACGCCGACGGGTATCTACGGCGCCTACGAGGGTCCGCGGTTCGAGACCAAAGCGGAGATCCGAATGGCAGGCGCGGCGGGAGTGACCGTCGTGGGCATGACGGGCGTCCCGGAGGTGGTCCTCGCAGCCGAGAAGGGAATTCCCTACGCGAGCCTGTGCCTGGTCGCCAATCCCGCAGCGGGCCTCAGCCCTGAGGCGATCACCGTCGAAGAGGTCACCGCGGTGGTGGCCGCGGGAGCGGAGACAGTGACGACGATCCTGAGTCGTGCCGCCGCCATCCTCGCGGAGGCGGAGTGAGCGTCGACATCGTCATCCGTGGGGCGCGATACGTGCTCATGTGCGACGACTCCGGCGCCGTGGTGGAGCACGCGGACATCGCCATCGACGACGGTCGAATCGTCAGCGTGGGCAAACCTGTCGGTGCGGCTGACACCGTCATCGACGCTGATGGCCTGCTCGTCATGCCGGGCTTGGTCAACCTGCACACGCACCTTGCGATGACTCTGCTGCGGGGGATCGCGGAGGAGGTCGATCTCCAGGGCTTCCTCGAGCGCGTCTGGGCCGAGGAAGCCCGGATCATGGACCCGTCGGGTGTGTATGCCGGCACTCGACTCGGGGCTCTCGAGGCGCTGCTCGGTGGCACGACGACCGCGCTGGACATGTACTTCCACCCGGCCGACGCCCACCGTGCCGCCGTCGAAGTGGGCCTTCGTCACGTCACGGGTCCGGTTTTCTTCTCCTTTCCCGGGCCTGATCACCTGGAGTGGGATGAGCGCATGGCCCTCGCGCGTGCGTGGCCGACCACTCTGGAGGCGCTCGGAGGTCCCCACGTGCCGCGGGCGCTCATGCCACACGCCGCCTTCACCGTCGGACTGGAGCACCTGGCTCAGATCGCCGACCTGGCCCGTGAGCAGGGCGCGCTCGTGCACACGCATGCGTCGGAGAACGACAAGGAGAACGCCGACACGATCGAGGCCACGGGCCTGCGTCCTGTGCCAGCTCTCGAGGCCGCGGGCATCCTCGCGCTCGCGCCCGTCCTGGGTCACGGTGTGCGCCTTGACGAGCATGATCGCGCGCGCGTAGCGGCCACGGGGACGGCGGTGGCCCACTGCCCCGGCTCCAATCTGAAGTTGGCCAGTGGTGCAGCCGACGTCGTGGCCTATCGCGAGCAGGGAATCCGCGTCGGCATCGGCACGGATGGGTGCTCATCGAGCAACGACCTCGACATGTTCGCCGCCATGCGCCTGGCCGCGAACCTCGCGCGCCTGGTGCGCGAGGACCCAGCGGCACTGTCGGCCCGCGATGTGGTGCGTGCTGCCACGTTCGAAGGCGCCCGGGCACTCGGACTCGGCGACCGCATCGGCACCGTCGAGGTCGGCAAGGAGGCCGACCTCATCGCCATCGACCTGCGTGCGCCCCACCTCGTGCCCGTGCACGACCCCTACACCTCCGTCGTCTTCAGCGCGGGGCGCTCGGATGTGCGGCACGTGCTCGTCGCGGGCCAGCCCGTGGTGATTGACCGTGAGCCTGTGCACGTGGATTCCCGCGAGGTCATGGCGGCAGCGGCCCGCATCGTGGAGACGACATGAGCCAGCTCGACACCCTCACTGCGGCGGAGGTCATCGACACGCTTCAGCTTGAGTACCTGGACGGAGAGGGAGTCTGGATCTCCCTGCTGTGGCGCACGGACCACGGCAACGCGATCTACGGTCTGCTCACGCCAGACGACTTCAGTGCCTTGCACATGCTCGACGAAGACGAGATGTGGGTGCACGTCGCCGGTGCTCCCGTCGAGATGCTCGTCCTCCATCCCGATGGTCGGCACAGTGCGCACGTGCTCGGGACGGATGTCGGTCTCGGCCAGGAGCCCGCTGTCCTCGTGCCGGCGCAATCGTGGCAGGGCTCGCGCACCCAGGGTGAGTGGAGCCTCGTGGTCTGCTCCTTGGCTCCGCCGTTCAGCGGCTTCACCCTGGCCGGAGACGACACTGATCTGGGGCCCTGGCCGACCGTGGCCGCGCCGGCCCAGGCGCTCATTCGCAGGGGGGTTCCCACGTGAGCCAGCGCGTGGCCGTGGTCACGGGAGTGCGCGGCGGCATTGGGCGGGCTGTCACTGCCCAACTCGTCGATCGCGGCTATTCCGTCATCGCGCACAGTCGCGAGGCCGTCGTGGATCTCCCGCCCGACGTGATGTCTGTGAGCGGGGACCTGGCGGACCCTGAGGTGGCCGAACGCGCCGGGCAGTCGGTCGATCGCGTGGATCTCCTGGTCAACAACGCGGCCAGCCAGGTAGTGGGACCGCTGGACACCCTTACCTCCTCATCATGGGCCGACATGCTCGGGGCCACCTTCCTCTCGGCGGTGAACCTTGCGACGGCGTTGCGGCCCCTCATGCCTGCGGGCGCGTCGGTTGTCAACGTCACCTCCATCGAGGCGGGGTCGGCGTTCCCTCACCATGCGCACTATGCGGCGGCCAAGGCTGCACTTGAGTCCTTCACGCGATCTGCGGCGCTGGAGTGGGCGCCAGCGGGTATCCGCGTCAATGCGGTCGCGCCGGGCCTCGTCGATCGCCCCGGCCTGGCCGAGGACTGGCCCGAGGGGTGGGAGTGGTGGCAGCGGACCTGCCCGCTGGGCAGGCCGATTCACCCTGTGGAGGTGGCCGACGCCGTGTGCTTCCTCGCCGCCGCGAGCGGCATCTCGGGTGTCGTCCTCCCGGTCGACGGAGGGTGGAGCGCGAGCGCCCGTCTCGCATGAACTTCGTGGGTGCGTCGCCTCACTCGTCACATGCGCCCCGTGCGTCCGGTGATCCGGTCACGGGAGCATCACGACTCTGAGTCACTCGACGGAGCGCGTGGCCTGCCGACTAGGGTTCGATCAACGCTCGATACCCATCGTGAGCGGCGTAGTCGACCTACGTGCGGATGGGATGACCACGACGAAAGGGCATGTACATGCATCGCAAGTGGGGTTTGGCAGCTGCGGCTGCTGCCGCTGCGCTCGTGCTCGCCGCCTGCGGCGGCAGCGGAGGAAGCAGCGAGTCGTCGAGCAGTGCTGGCGGCGGTGGCGGAGAGGGCGACTGCCCTGGTGCGGATGCGTTCTGCATCGGCCTCGTCACAGACACTGGCAAGGTCGACGACAAGTCGTTCAACCAGTCCGCATGGGAGGGCGCCATTGAGGCTGCCCAGGCCACGGGTGGTTATGCGAAGTACATCGAGACCGTGGATCCCAAGGACTACGCGACCAACATCGGTCAGTTCGTCTCCGGAGGCTACGACGTCATCGTCACGGTCGGCTTCCTCATGGGCGAGGCCACCGTTGCGGCTGCCCAGGCCAACACGGGCATCCAGTTCGTGGGCGTCGACCAGTTCCAGGCTGAGGCACTGCCCAACCTGACGGGTCTCGTCTTCCCCGAGGACAAGGCGGGCTACGCCGCTGGGTACCTCGCGGGCCTCATGACCAAGACCAACAAGATCGGCGCCGTGCTGGGCACCGACACGGTCCCGCCGGTCAAGCTCTTCGGTGAGGGCTACAAGGCCGGCGCACTGGCCGCCAACCCCTCAGCAGAGGTGACGCTGGTCTACCACGAGCCTAACAACGCCTTCAGCGATCCCGAGTGGGGTGCGGCTGAGGCGAAGAAGCAGCTCGAGCAGGGCCACGACATCATCTTCGGAGCCGGTGGCTCGACTGGCAACGGCGCTCTCATCGAGATCGCCAAGGCACCCGGTGCGGGCGAGACGATCTTCTGCATCGGCGTCGACACCGACCAGTTCTTCACCGTGCCCGAGGCGGCCAAGTGCCTCCTCACCT
>CAYYZU010000043.1:0-11912 GCA_964476205.1 uncultured Actinomyces sp.
GGGAAGAGCGCCTTTTTGTCACCCGACAGGACGTTGATGGTCCGCTCGGGGCCGTCCTTGATCTCCACTCCCACGGGCAGCGTGGCCACATCAACGGTGGCGGTGTACTTGCCCCCCTTGGGGACCTCGATCGTGGCCTGGCCCTCGGCATTGCTCTCCGCGGAGCCCGTGAAGCCATCCGGGCCCGTCACATTGACCGTTACGCCCGATACGGGCGATTTGTCGGCGCCGTTGATGATGGCGGTGATCGAGGGGCCCTCGGCCTGGGCGGATCCCAAGCCCATGAGGGCGGCCGCGAAAAAGCCCACCAAGACCAGGACGAGACGGGCGATTCCCCGGTGCACTCGGCCTCCTGACGTATGCGGGTCCCCGACCGGGCCCCTGCGGCGTTCGTGAGCATAGTCGGCGGGTGCCGCAAGGGAAGCCCATTGGGCGATTCGGGATGAACCCGTGACGCGGACGGTGTCTACTCCGCGTCGCGCAGGAAGCAGGTGAGGCGAGCGGAACAGATGGATCGTCCGGACTCATCGGTGACGATCACCTGGGACGTCACCAGCGTGCGACCCACGGAGAGTGGAGTGGCCACGGCTGTCACCCACCCCTCTCGCGCGGAACGGTGGTGCGTGCACGAGAGCTCGATGCCCACCGCGAATCGTCCGGGGCCTGCATTGAGGTTGGCCAGCACCGAGCCCGCGCTCTCGGCAAGTACGGCGCTCGCGCCGCCGTGGAGCAATCCGAACGGCTGCGTATTTCCCTCAACCGGAATGCGTGCCACCACGCGTTGCGCCGTGGTCTCCAGCCACTCCATGCCCATGCGCTCACCGAGCCCGCCGCGGTCAGCGGCCGCGATGTGGTCGCGTACGGCGTCCGGTGTCGTGGGAGCGTCTGCGTGCATCGAGGATTCGGTCATGGGGCCAGCCTGGCACTGGAAGAGGCCGGGCGCGCCCGCGAGGGTCGGGAGTGCCTGCCTAGGATCGGCGAATGGCGACGGGACGGCTCCTTCTTCTGGACGGGCACTCCCTTGCGTACCGGGCCTTCTACGCCCTCCCCGTCGAGAACTTCTCGACTGTGTCGGGGCAGCCCACGAACGCCGTGTACGGATTCACCTCCATGCTTATCAACGCGCTGCGCGACCTGGATCCCACGCATGTTGCTGTCGCGTTCGACGTGTCGCGGGCTACCTTTCGCAGCGAGGCGTTCGAGGGCTACAAGGCGACGCGGGCGAAGACCCCTGAGGAGTTCCGCGGGCAGGTTGATCTCATTCGCGATGTCCTCACGGCCATGGGCATTCGCTACCTCGAGCGCGACGGGTACGAGGCCGACGACCTCATCGCCACTCTGGCCACGCAAGCGGAGTTCGCGGGCATGGAGACCGCGATCATCACCGGAGACCGCGACACCTTCCAGCTCGTCACGCCTGCCACCACGGTCCTCTATCCCCGCAAGGGAGTCTCCGACCTCGCTCGCATGACGCCCGATGCAGTCCAGGAGAAGTACGGGCTGACCCCGGCCCAGTACCCGGACTTCGCCGCGCTACGGGGCGACCCCAGTGACAACCTGCCGGGCATCCCGGGGGTCGGCGAGAAGACGGCAACGAAGTGGATCACCGAGTACGGCTCGCTCAACGGGCTCATCGACCACGTCGCGGAGATTCGGGGCAAGACGGGCGATGCCCTTCGCGACGCGCTTCCGCAGGTGCTGGTCAATCGCCAACTCACGGAACTCGTCCGCGATGTCCCAGTCAACGTGGAGCTGCACGAACTCGAGCGCCGGGATCCCACGCCCGAGGCCGTGCACGAAGTTTTTGACGCACTTCAGTTCCGGGTTCTGCGCGACCGCCTCTTCGAGTCCTTGCCCACGGAGGCCGCCGCCGTTGCGGAGGCTCCGCAGGTCGACGTGGAGGCGCTCGCCTCGGGGGGTTGGTCCGAGTGGCTCAACTCGGCTCCATCGCCCGTGGCCGTGGCCGTCCGCGGGACGTGGGGGTCCGGCACAGGGACACTCGAGGCGCTGGCACTTGCTGCCACCGACGGCACGGCGGTCGCGACGGGCCCCTGGAGTGCACTCGCAGAGGCGGATCGGGCTGCCCTCGGAGCGTGGCTGGCCGACACCGAACGCGCCAAAGTGCTTCATGATGCGAAGGGGCCGCTGCTGGCCCTGTGGGCCCATGGCATGGACCTGCAGGGCGTCGCCTCCGACACGGCGCTGTCGGCGTATCTGGTGCAGCCCGGGCAACGCGCGGGAGACCTCACGGGCCTCTGTGAGCGCTACCTCGGGCGCGCCATCGCCCCAGGTCAGGACGGTCAGCTCGCGTTGGACGGCGGCCACGACGATCTCGCCGCCGAGGCCTCGGCGATCGGCGAACTGGCCGCGGTGCTGGACGCCCAGGTAGAGGCACGTGGCGCCTGGCGTCTCCTCACCGATGTGGAGCTCCCGCTCGAGCGAGTCCTCGCAGAGATGGAGCGCACCGGGATCGCTGTTGACGTCGACGGCCTGCGCGCGCTGTCTGCGGAATTCGGCGATCATGCGCGCGCTGCCGAGTCGGAGGCACACGCCATCGTGGGACGGCCATTCAATCTTGGCTCACCCAAGCAGCTCCAGGAGATCCTGTTCGGGGAGCGGGGTCTGCCCAAGACGAAGAAGATCAAGACGGGCTACACCACGGATGCAGAGGCGCTTCAGTCCCTCTTCGCCAAGACGGAGGACCCCGTGCTCGAGTGCATCCTGCGCTGGCGCGACTGGAGCAGGCTGAGGCAAACCGTCGACGGGCTCATCCCGTTGGCCGAGCGCGATGGGCGCATCCATACGACCTTCCAGCAGACAGTCGCGGCGACTGGTCGCCTGTCGAGCACCGAGCCCAATCTGCAGAACATCCCCATCCGCACCGAGGCGGGGCGGCGTATCCGCGAGTGCTTCGTCGTGGGCGAGGGGTACTCCTCGCTTCTGACCGCGGACTACAGCCAGATCGAGATGCGGATCATGGCTCACCTGTCGAACGACGCGGGTCTCATCGGTGCCTTCGCCGAGGGGGAGGACCTGCACACGACCGTGGCCGCTCGTGTCTTCGGCGTGGCTCCAGGTGATGTGGATGCGGAGATGCGTCGGCGCATCAAGGCGATGTCCTACGGGCTGGCCTACGGACTCTCCGCGTTCGGCCTGGCCCAGCAGTTGGGTATCGAGCCCGATGAAGCGCGCGTGCTCCGCGACGACTACTTCGCGCGTTTCGGTGGCGTGCAGGACTACCTGCGTGGAGTCGTCGACGAGGCGCGGCAGCGCGGCTTCACGGAGACGCTGCTGGGACGTCGCCGCTACCTTCCCGATCTGGCCAGCGACAATCGCCAGCGACGCGAGATGGCGGAGCGCATGGCGTTGAACGCGCCCATCCAAGGCTCAGCGGCCGACATCATCAAGGTGGCGATGCTCGAGGTCGATCGCGCGATCCGCGAGCGCGGGCTCGGTTCGCGCCTGCTGCTCCAGGTGCATGACGAACTGGTCCTGGAGGTGGCGCCGGGGGAGTCCGCAGAGGTGCGTGCCCTTGTCGTCGCAGCAATGTCGGGGGCGGTTGACCTGAGCGTGCCCCTGGACGTGTCCGTCGGCGAGGGCCCGAACTGGGAGGCTGCGGGCCACTAGCCCGGGAGGTCCCCAGCACCGGCGTCAATTGCGCCCGGCGCGCCGGTGCCCCGTGGCACACTGCCGACATGCGCCGACTCGTCCTTGCCCTTGCGTCAGCTTCCACCCTGCTCCTCGCCGGCTGTGCGACCGCTGTGGCCATGCCCGAGGCCCGCGACCAGTCCACGGCAGTGCCCTTCACGGGTTGCGATGCCGTCGCATGCACGGGCGAGATCAACGGCGCGGCCTACGAGATCGTGATGCCGGAGACGTGGAACGGCACGCTTCTCATCTACTCGCACGGCTATCGCCCCGCGGAGCCTTTCCCGCCGAACTTCAGTGCGGTCGTCACGACGCCCGTGCCGGTCCCGGGCTGGGACTCCGGCGACAAGGGTCTGGGCGAGGCCCTCTTGGAGCGCGGCTATGCACTGG
Source organism: uncultured Actinomyces sp. (assembly GCA_964476205.1). Taxonomy (GTDB): domain Bacteria; phylum Actinomycetota; class Actinomycetes; order S36-B12; family S36-B12; genus Mxb001. The sequence continues at coordinate 4,039 of CAYYZU010000043.1, forward strand.
CGGGATCGTCGTACGCCAGCAACGGCTGGGCTGTGGAAGACGGCGTGCGTGCTGCGGACGAGATCCACGCGTTCTTCACCGAGCAGGTCGGGACACCTAAGCGCGTCTATGTCTGGGGAGATTCCCTCGGCGGTCTCATCACGCAGGAGGTCGCCGAGAAGGCTGATTGGGTCGACGGCGCAGCGCCGCTGTGCGGCGTGATGGCGGGTCTTGAGCCCAACATCGGCATCGCCCTGGACACCGCATACGGCGTGCAGCAGCTGATGTTCCCGGAGATGGAGATCGCGGGCTATGACAGCTATGAGGATGCGCTCGCGAGCTGGGAGGGTGCGGCGTCACGATTGATCGAGAGCGCGCGGGACCAGGACACCGATGCCATCGCGCGAATCTTCACTGTCGCCGCGATGGTGGATGCGCCCAGTCAGACCTACACCTACGACGGCACCAGCATTGTGAGCACCGTCTCGGGGACCATCGAGTCGCTTCTCACCGCCCTGGCGTACGGCACCGTGGGCCGGTACGAGATCGACACGCGGTACGGCGGAAGCGTCGTGGGGAACGTCGAGTCCGACTACGCCAGCCGACTTGATGATGCCGAGCGCGAGGCGATCGACGCCCTCGGCGGCGAGGGAGCAGCAGAGCGCTTCGTGACGATCCTCGACAACGGCCCGCGCGTGGAAGCCGACCCCGCTGCAATGGCCACCGCCATCGAGCGGGGCGGCAATCCGAGTGGAGCAGTGAAGGTGCCCACCATCACGATGCACACGAAGGCGGATCCGCTCGTCATCGTCCAGAACCAGACCTTCTTCAAGGATCGCTACAACGCTCAGGTCGCCAAGGGCAACGTGACCGGAGGCCTGCTGCAGCTCTTCACCGTGCCTCCGCCCGAGTACTCGCAGGAGACGGGCGCGCCCTACGGTGCTGGCCACTGCAACTTCACCCCGGAATCCCGCATCGCCGTGATCGAGTTGCTCGACAACTGGGTGCGCAACGGGGTCTACCCCGGGCCGGCCGCGATCGAGCAGGCAATGGGGCCGCTCAGCGGCTACAACGCCAACTACGCGCCCGGTGCGTGGCCCGCGCGGGCGGCGGTCGTCACCGAGTAGAGATCCGAGGGGGCGTGTCGCCGCGCAGTTCGCGCGCGGTGACGGCGACCCCGACGACGGCGAGTGCGAGGCCGGCGACGAGCGCGCTCGTCGCCAGACCACCGACGCTGCGGGGCATGACGAGGGTGGCGAGTGCCACGAGGAGCGCGGCCGCGCCCCAGACTGCGATCACCGCGCGACGATCGTCGATGGCGAGCCGAGTGAGCAAGAGCGCCTGGGCGAGTGCGAATGTCGCTCCGATGGCAGCGAAGAGCCACGCCAGCGGCACCAGCGAGGCGTATGCCGCTCCGCCGACAAAGGCGACGACGAGCCCCGGTAGAGCGGCCGTGGCGAGTACGACGAGCAGCCCGATACCGCCCACGGCCAGCAGGGAGACCACCGTCGCCCGCCCGCGGCGAGCATCGGCGAACCTGGGGAATGCGACCACGCCGACGAACTGCGGCAGCCAGAAGGCGACCTTGGCGATGACAGCGCCCACGCCGTAGACGCCGGCGTCCTCGGCGGGCAGCAGGGCCCGTGCGAGCAGGACGTCGACATTGGTGAGCACGAACAGTGCGAGCAGAGCGTGGGTCGCGTGGGCTGATTCGCTGAAGAATCCCTCCAAGCGTTCACGACTGCCTCCGGCGAGAGGGGCCACGGTGATGCGTCCGGCGATCGCGCCGAGCGCGGTGCCGAGGGCGAGGCCCGCCATCGTGCCGAGCACCGTGCCGGTCGTCAGTGCGCCGACGACTCCGCCGATGCCACGCCCGAGACCCACGAGCGCGTAGACGGCAGCGAGCCTGCGGTAGGACTCACGGCCCTGGGCTACGCCGTACTGCGCGCCCGCCCAGGTGATGGGCACGAAGGCCGCGGCCGCGAGGACGAGCGCGCCCCACCCGTCGAGGCGCAGGAGCCAGATGAGCAGCGGGCTGATGGCGAGCGTGGCAAGTGCCACGGCCCCTCCGCCGATGAGCCCGTCACGCAGCATGCTCCGAGCTGCTCCGTCGCGCTGGCCGGGATCGACCTGGACCAGACGCCGTGCGGCGACAGCCTGAATGCCCATGGCCAGCACGCTGCCGATGAGCAGGATGCCGAGGAGAGCGGCCAGGATGCCGAAGCCGTCTGGGCCGAGGGCGCGCGCCGAGACCACGCTGACGGCGTAGGCGGCGATCTGCGCCACGCCGAGCGCTGCCGCGACGAGCACGGTGTGAGAGGCGAGCGAACCACGACGAGACGACCGCTCAGTCATGGGTCCTCACGCATGCCACGATAACCCCCCATGACGGCCACGCGGGTGACGCGCGCGCTCGCGTACGCGTGGGTGGTGCTCCTGTCGGCGCTGGTCCTGGGTCCGGCGCTGCTGCCGGGATTCGCATTGAGCTACGACCTGGTATTCACACCGCGGCAGGACCTGCTGCCCGCTTCGATCGGCGTGGGGTCCGGGCTGCCCCGGGCCGTGCCGCAGGACGCAGTCGTGGCTCTCGTTGAGACGGTCGTGCCCGGCATGATCCTGGAGAAGGTCGTGCTCTTGGCGATTCCTGTGCTCGCGGGCACGGGCATGTTGCGACTGCTGCGCGGCACCGCGGCAGGGGTCGTGGGGGCCACGCTTGCCATCGCGAACCCGTTCGTCGCACAGCGGCTCGTCATCGGTCACTGGGGCCTCCTGCTCGCCTACGCACTGGTGCCCTGGGCGCTCGTCGTGGCACAGCGGCTGCGTGCGCATGGCGATCCCTGGGACGGCCTTCGGCTTGTCTTGCTGGTCGCTGCCGGATCACTGACACCCAGCGGAAGTCTGCTGCTCTCGGCCGTCGCTATCCCGCCAGCTCTCCTGCCGCGCTCTCGCTACGCCGTTCGCTCGCGCCTTTTGCTGGCCGCCGCAGTGGTGGTGACGTGGCTTCCGTGGCTCCTGCCCGCTCTCCTGCATCCCGGGGGTGCCGGAGCAGACCCTGATGGCACGCGCGTGTTCGCTCTGCGCGCCGACGCGCCGGGCGGAGCCGTGATGTCGGCGCTCGCGGGCGGCGGCATCTGGAACGCCGAGGTGTCCTTGCCCTCCCGCGACACGCCTCTGTCGTGGGTCTTCGCGGCCTTGGTGCTGGCGTTGGCTGTTGCCGGCGCCAGGCCGCTGGTCCGCTCACTCGGCCGCGGCCTGGTGGGGTGGTGGGGCGCTGTCGCGTTGCTCGGCCTTCTCGCATCACTCGCCTCCGTCGCTATGCCGGGGGCGTGGGCGGCCCTGCTGGAGTGGGTGCCAGGAGGAGGGCTGGCACGCGATGCCCACAAGCTCCTCGCGCCCTGGGTTCTGCTCCTCGCGGCGTCTGCGGGGTCAGGTGCCGGCCGACTGGCCGGCCACGTGCGCGATCGGACGTCGCGCACGGTGGCCCTTGCGGCGCTCGCCGTTTTGCCTCTGGCATGCCAGCCCGACCTGCTGTGGGGCGCCGGAGGACGTCTGGCGTCCGTGAACTACCCGAGCGACTGGTCGGCCGCGCGCATGTGGGTGGCGGAGAGCCCGCGGCCGGGGGACGTGGTGTCCTTCCCCTGGACGGCCTTCCGTCGTTTCGACTGGAACGCCGGACGCACCGTCTTGGACCCCGCTCCGCGGTGGCTCACGCGCACGACGATCGTCTCGGACGATCTCGTGATCGACACGTCCGGCGGCCTCGTCACGGTCTCCGGCGATGATCCGCGCTCGCAGGCCATCGGTCGTGCGCTGGCCGCAGGCGAGGACGTGGGGACCCTCCTTCCCCGACTGGGTGCGGGGTGGGCACTCGTCGCCAAGGGCACCCCCGGCCCGGTTCCGGACCTGGAGGGCTGGGAGTTGGCCTTCGACGGCCCAGACCTGTCCCTGTACGCCGCTCCGCAGGGGTCCGTGACCGAGGTGCGCAGCGACGCTCGGCTGGTCGCGGCCGTGGATCTCGCCGTGGGGGTGGCGCTGCTCGCCGGCCTCGGGATGCTCCTGATCCGGCGAGTCCGGGCGCGCGGGCCCAGACCTTTGGTACCGTGACCGCCGAAGGAGGCAGCAATGTCGGTGTGGATCGGACCCATCATCGCCGCGGTCGTCGGCGCGGTCGTGGCCGCGGGCGCGTCCTTCGGCATCGTGTCGTCGCAGACGGCTGTGCCTCCTACGGTCGATAAGCCCTACGTCGTCTACGGCGCGACCCAGTAGCCGCCTGGCGCGACGTCGTCGCGCCCACCGCGGACTCGAGCACGTGCTCGAACCTCTCCGCGGAGGCGTCCCAAGAAAACCGAGTGGACCTCTCGCGTGCATGCTCGCCCATGTCGGTGCGGCGTGCGGTGTCGGTGATGAGCGCGTCAAGGGCCGCAGCGAACTCCGCCTCGTCGCCGTGCACGAGCACGCCGGTCACGCCGTCCTCCACTGACTCTGCGACGCCACCCGCGTCGGCGTAGGCGACGGTGGGCACGCTGCGCGAGGCGGCCTCCATGACGACCAGGCCCCAGCCCTCCTTCAGCGAAGGCAGCGCGAGCACCCAGGCGCGGTCGACCTGGCGGGCCTTCTCCGCTTCGCTCACGTGCCCGGTGAACTCGACGATGTCTTCGACGCCGTGCTGTCGTGCGGCCTCGCGAAGGTGCTCGGCCCACCAGCCATCGCCCACGACGGCGACGGTGAGCCCAGGGTGGCGTTCACGCAGGTGAGCGGCGGCCGCGATCACGTGCTCGACGCGCTTGTGGGGGACGAGGCGTCCGAGGACGAGGATGCGAGGGTCCGCGTCCCGAGCAGCGCCGCTGGCGGCGAGGGCCTCCGTGCCGTTGTGCACGACCGTGATCGCGTCGGCGGGGACCCCTTGCGCGATCAACTCGCCGCGCGTTGCTTCCGATACAGCGACGTAGGCGCTGCCGAGCAGTGCTCGGGGTGCGGCGACGGATTCGATGAACCAGCCCACGCGTGCGCGCACCGGGTCGTACACCACAGGCCACTGCTCCCGGTGGACGTGGTGCACGAGTACGACGGTGGGGGCCTTCGTCGCGTAACGAGCGAAGAAGGGAATGCCGTTCTGGGTGTCGACGACGACGTCGACCCTCCCGAGCGCCCCCTTACGCAGGAGTGTGCGTGCCCGTGAGTAGACGGTGAGCTTGGTTCCCGCGCGGATGATGCGGATGCCGTCGCGCTCCTCCAGCGCAGGGGCACGCTCGTGGGCCGCGCACACCAGGGTCACCCGATGACCGTGGCGCGCCCATCTGCGGGCCAACTGCTCGACGTACACCTCCGAGCCACCGCCCTCGGGATTGGCGGTGTCTCGCCAGTTGAGGACGACGATGTGCACCGGCTCACGGTACGTGCTGTGCGACTCGCGCGTGCACCCATCCCGCTGGGGTAACGTCGCCGGGTGTCCGCCGTGCCTGCGCCCCGGGAGTTCCGGGCCACGTGGCGCCGCTCCTGGGACCTCTTCCGGTCCTTCCTCGTCGAGCAGACCGACCCTGACCGTTTCTACGGGGAGCTGGCCGCGGACTCGGCTGCCCACGTGGCGAGCTTCGGCTCACTGGACGGCGCCCGGATGCTCGACGTCGGTGGAGGACCGGGCTTCTTCGCCGACGCGTTCGCAGCCCGCGGCGCGACCTACGTCGCCGTCGATGCCGATGCCGGGGAAATGAGGTTGCACGGGCGCGCGCCAGGCCCGCGCACTGTGCAAGCCAGCGGTACGGCGCTGCCCTTCTGCGACGGTGCATTCGACATCGCCTACTCGTCCAATGTCCTCGAGCACGTGCCTGAACCGTGGGCGATGGCGGACGAGATGGTGCGCGTCGTGCGTCCGGGCGGCCTCGTCGTCATCTCCTACACCCTGTGGTTCGGCCCGTGGGGTGGTCACGAGACCGCGCCGTGGCACCTCCTCGGCGGGCATCGCGCCGCGAGGCGATACGCACGCAGGACGGGGCACGCGCCCAAGAACGTGTACGGCGAGAGCCTCTTCCCGATCACCGCAGCAGCGGGCATCACGTGGGCACGCCGGTCCGCGGCCGTCGACATCGTGTCGGTGCAGCCGCGCTACCTCCCGTCGATCCTGAGAGGGATCGTGGACCTGCCGCTCATGCGTGAGTTCGCGACCTGGAATCTCCTCCTTGTCCTCCGTCGTCGGGGCGGCACGTCGTGAGCACCCGGGTCGACGAAGCCCTGCCCGGATCGGCTCCCGAGTCGCTGGCGTCGTCGCCCCGCCTCATGCACCGGCTGCGTCTGGTGGCGGTCAGCGTGGTGCTCGCTGCGCTCGCTTTCGTCCAGGACCCCGGACGGATCGCGGCCGACACGAAGCTCGACCTCGCCGTCGATCCGGGCAGCTTCCTCATGCGCTCCCTATCGCTCTGGGAGCCGCTGGGGTTCTTCGGGCAGTTGCAGAATCAGGCGTACGGCTATCTCTTCCCGGTGGGCCCGCTCTTCGTACTAGGCGATCTCGCGGGATTGCCCGCATGGGTAGTGCAGCGATTGTGGTGGTCCGCACTGCTCATCGGCGCCTTCCTCGGGGTCGTCCGACTTGCGCGCATGCTCGGTGTGGAGCGAGACAGTGCGCGCATCATCGCCGGCCTCGCCTATGCGCTCGCGCCCCGCATGGTGACCGAGGTCGGCGTGCTCTCCGTGGAAGTCCTGCCCTTCGCCGTGGCACCGTGGGTCCTCATCCCGCTCGTCTCGGTGGCAGGCGGCCGGCTGACGCCCCGTCGAGGCGCAGCGCTGAGTGGCGTTGCCGTCCTCGTCGCGGGCGGAGTCAATGCCGTGGCGACCGCCGCCGTGCTGCCCCTCGGCGCGTGGTGGATCCTCACGCGCTTCCGCGGGCGCGCCCGCGTCGTCCTGCTCTGCTGGTGGGCCGGGGCCGTCGCACTGGCGACGCTGTGGTGGGCCGTGCCGCTCCTGCTGCTCGGGCGCTACTCACCGCCCTTCCTCGACTGGATCGAGTCGTCGTCCGTCACCACGCTCATCACGTCCCCCGACACGGTCCTCCGCGGGGCTACCCAATGGGTGGCCTACGTCGTGGAGCCCGGAGGGCCAACCTGGCCCGGTGGCTGGGCGCTGGTGACCACCCCCGTCCTCATCCTGGCCTCGGGACTCGTCGCAGCCGTCGGTCTCGTCGGCCTGGCGCTGAGGAGCACGCCGTACCGAGCCTTCCTCGTCGGAGGCCTCCTCATCGGCGCCGTGCTCGTCTCGATGGGTCACACGGGGGCCGTGCAGGGAATCGCGGCGCCCTGGCTGCAGGAGGCGCTCGATGGCGTGCTCGCTCCGCTGCGCAACACCCACAAGTTCGACCTCATCCTGAGGCTTCCCCTCGCCCTGGGCGTGGGCTTCGCCCTTGATGCGCTCATGGGCCGCGCCGCCCTGCGGTATGCCCGCGGTCCACGCGTGATCGCTGGGGCGATGACGGTCGTCGTGGCCGTGGGTGCGTGGCCGATGGCCACGGGCTCGCTTGCCCGTGACCGCTCGTTCGCAGCCATTCCCGACTACTGGGCAGAGGCAGCCCAGTGGCTGGGGGAGAAGTCCCCCGATGGACGCGCGCTTGTGGTGCCCGGAGCCTCCTTCGGGATCTACAGCTGGGGGCGCACGCAAGATGAGCCGCTGCAGCCCCTTGCGACGTCCCCGTGGGCCGTGCGCGACGCCGTGCCGCTGTCGAGTGCGGGCAACATCCGCTGGCTCGACGCGGTCCAGGAGCGCCTCGACTCCGGGCGCGGCTCGCCACGCCTCGCGGATGCCCTCGCACGAGCGGGGGTGGAGTACGTCGTCGTCCGAAACGACATCGACCGGCGACGCAGCGCCACCCCGCGCAGCGTGCTTATCCGGCAGGCGCTCGTACGGTCGGG
>CAYYZU010000044.1:0-11819 GCA_964476205.1 uncultured Actinomyces sp.
TCGACGCCTTGCCCTCTCGCTCGCCACCGGATTGATCGCCGGAGGCGTCGCCCTTGCGGCTTCTCCCGCCATCGCCCAGGGCACTCCTCAGGCCACCGTCTATAAGTTCTCGCTGCCCGGCTCGGTGACGCCGGGAGCCGAGAAGATCTCCCTCCCGGGCGATGTCGTGACGAAGAAGTCGCGCGGGGGCGTACTCCTCGAGAAGGTGTCGCTGGCGGACATGGTCGTCGTCCTCACTCGCCAGGCGGCCAAGGGCCACTCGATCGGCGGAACGATCACCATTAAGGGCACGACGCGTCCCATGCGGGGACTGCCCGTCCTCCTCGACGATGGATCCGTCAAGATCCGGGTCGCCCAGGGCAGAGGGTCGCGTGCGTGGGTGCTGCCGCGCGGCGGTGGGGCTGCTACGGGCTCCTCTGTTTCGTGCCCCCCGGGGACAACAGCGTCCTACGACTCCAAGTCGGGCAAGTACGTCTGTAAGTAGCCGCAACGACGATCGCTAAGGAGTTCGTCACCGCGGTGGCTTGAGAGGCCTGCAATCAGACGGCGCAGCTCATGTCTGAGCCGCAGCACATCGGGGACTTGATCTTGCCGTGTCCGTCGGGGCACTGGGAGATGCGCACCTCGGCACCGGAATCCAGGACCAGGACGTCGTCGACGAGGTCGGCGCTGCAGTGGCCGCAGGTGGTGTTGACCGACATGTTGCACTGGGGGCAGGTGTAGGTAGCCATGCCGTGAGCGTAGCGGTGATCCTTGGATCGGCTACTGGGTTTGCTTGGGCGTATTGAGCACGGAGTGGCGCCGTGAGTAGGCGAAGTAGACCGTGAAGCCGACCGCCATCCACAGCGCGAAGACGAGCCAGGTCACGGGGTCGAGCCCGGCGACGATGACGACGATGAGGATGAGGCCCAGGATCGGCATCAGCGGGAAGAGGGGCGTCGTGAAGCCTCGCTGCAGGTCCGGCCGCTTGCGCCGGAGCACGATGACCCCGATGTTGACCACCGCGAAGGCACCCAGGGTGCCGATGCTCGTCGCCTCGGCCAGCTGTCCCAGTGAGACGAACGCCGCGGGAATCGCGATGATCACGCACACGATCACTGTGTTGAAGACGGGTGTCTGCGTGCGCGGGTTGACGCGCGTGAAGGCCTTGGGGAGCAGGCCATCGCGACCCATGGCAAAGAGGATGCGGGTCTGGCCGTAGAGCGTGACGAGTACGACACTGAAGATCGAGATGATTGCGCCGACCGCGATAAGTGTGCCGGCCCATGTGCCGCCCACTGCTTTGTTGGCGACCGAGGAGAGCACCGCCTCGGAGCCCTGGCCTTCGAAGGACTCCCAGGGCTGCGCGCCGAGGGCGGCGAGGGTGACCAGGAGATAGAGGACCGTGACGACGACGAGGCTGCCGATGATGGCGAAGGGCAGGTCGCGCTTGGGGTTCTTGGCCTCCTCGCCCGCGGTCGACGCTGCATCGAATCCGATGTAGGAGAAGAAGACCTGGCCCGCCGCGGCTGTCACTCCCAGCAGGCCCAGAGGCAGGAAGGGCTCGAGGTTGTTGCCGTCGAAGGCCGTGAACGCCACCGCGCAGAAGAACACCAGGATGCCGATCTTGAGCAGCACCATGATGGCGTTGACCCTCGCGGACTCCGAGGCGCCGCGGATGAGCAGGAACATGCAGGCGAAGACCACGATGATCGCCGGGATATTGAAGACACCCCCGTCGCCGGGTGGACTGGAGAACGCCGCGGGGATGGTCACCCCGAAGGCGCCGAGGAACTCATTGAGGTACTCGCCCCAGCCCACGGCGACGGCGGCGACGGACACGCCGTACTCCAGCATGAGCATCCAGCCCACCGCCCACGCGACGATCTCGCCGAGCGTGACGTAGGCGTAGGAGTACGACGACCCGCTCGCGGGGATCGTGCTCGCGAGTTCGGCGTAGGAGAGTGCGGAGAAGAGGGCCGCCACTGCCGCGAGGAGGAAGGACAGCATCACGGCCGGGCCGGCCTTGGGGATGGCCACGCCCAGAATGACGAAGATGCCGCTGCCGATGATGGAACCCACGCTGAAGTAGAGGAGCGCCGATCGCCCCATCGTGCGCTTGAGCTCGCTGTGGCCGACGGTGTCCTCGACCGACTTCAGTCTGAAGAGACCGTTCGACATGGCGACTCCTGGCGTTCCGGCCCCGGTGATCCGGGACGCTGGGTACGTTAGCCGTCGTCGGGCCACGTCGGCCCCGTATCGCCCAACTGAGGGAGGCGAGCGTGCGCATCGTCGTGGGTGTGTCTCCGGACGAGTCGGGCGAAGACGGCCTTGCCCTAGGTGCCCTGCTCTCCCGCCTGCTCGGGGCGAGCATCACGCTCGCCTTCGTTCACCCGCCGACCATGGACTACCCCAGCCTGGGCAATGTCGACGCGGAGTGGGAGTCCTTCCTACGCCAGCGTTCTCAGGATGCGCTCTCCCATGCCGCCGGGATCCTGCGTGACGAGTGGTCCATCGTCGACGTCGACACTCTCGTCGTGGCACGCGCCTCCGTCGGACACGGCCTGCGCGATGCCGCGGACCAGGTCGGTGCTCTCGTCATCGTCATTGGACCTGGATCCGAGGGCGTCGACGGGCATCTCGCCCTCGGCTCAGTGGCGCACTCACTCCTGCACGGCGGCGCTGCGGCAGTCGCGCTGGCACCCGAGGGCTATCGCGAGGTCGCGCCCGATGCGATCCAGCGACTCGTGGTCGGCTTCCAGGACACTCCCGAATCGGAGTACGCCGTGGGCATCGCTGAGAGCGTCGCCCGTCCGCATGACCTGCCCCTCCATCTGCTCACCGTCGTGCTGCGGATGACGCGCATCCTCGGCGCCCGCATCGGGCGTGATCCCGAGCGGGCCGTGATGCAGGCCCTTCGAGAGCACGAGGAGGCGGCCCAGCAGGCCTTCATCGATCGGTCAGGCCTGTCGATCACGGGAAGCGTGGTCGAGGGCGACACCGCGGGCCGCGCCATGTCGCGCTTCGACTGGCAGGACTCCGATGTCTTCGTCGCCGCGTCCAGCAGCCTCGGCGTGCTCAGCCGAGTCTTCCTCGGCGATCTGACCCACAAGCTCCTGCGTGCGTGCACGGTGCCTGCGGTCGTCCTGCCGCGCGGATTCGACCCAGACGGGCGCCTTGACGCCTAGGTGACACCCACCACGCGCTGCGGCGAGATTTTGATGTTCTCCGAGTAGAGCGGGGGAAGCGGGTAGATCACGTCCTGCAACTGCGTCTCGGTGACTCCCGGCGGCAACTCGAAGTACTGGAATGCGCTCGGGATGGCCGGCATGGCGGCCCCGCCCATCGTCGAACCGTACGCGCCGATATCGAACATCCCGGTCGGCGCGAAGGGGTCCGGTGCCAGCAGGAAGACGAACGTGCCGTAGTTGGGATTCGTCAGCGACTGCTCCGCGATCGCCAGGGTCGCCTCCGAGTCGACTAGGGCGTAGCGGGTCTGCGCATAGGTGCGCGTGCACAGCGCGAACGCCGTGCTCAGGGCGTTGACCTGCTGCTGGTCAGCCTGGGCGGTCACGAGATTGCCGAAGGGATCGATGTAGGCGACGGCGTTGGTGGCACCCGGGCTCCGCCGTACGACGTCGACGAGGACGTCGTACACGCGTCGGTCGGGCAGGCGGGGATCGCGGATCTTGACCGTGAACGCCTCGGGGCAGGTCACCTGGAATGCGCGGATCACGTCGATCGCCGCCGGATTCGTGCCGGGATCGGTGAGCTTCGACGGCGCCGCGCCGCTGGCACGGCGCGCGCTGCGGACTGAGTCAGCCGAAGTGGAGTAGAGGTTCGCGCACGCATCCAGAGTGTCCTGCGTGATGGTCTCGTCGGCGTAGGCGATGGAGCGACTGCCCTGGAACGCCCGCCCGCCGTCCACGGCGTAGTAGCCGAACGTGGCGATGGCCTGCGATCTCAGGGGCTCGGGAAGATCGTTGAAGGATCCGCTGGAGTCGTAGTTGACACCGGAGTAGTCGTCGATGGCGACGACGCCGACGTTGACACCCACGGTGAGGAGGGAACTCGCGCACATGAGGCACGGATCGAGAGTCGTGACGACAGTGAGGTCACCGGGATCGGGCAGGCTCAGGGCCTCGCGCTGGGCGAGGTACCACGACATGAGTTGACGCTCACCGTGTGCTGTCGGGTCCTCGACGAAGGTCCCACCGGTGGAGAGCGTGCGGAAGACGCGGTTGGGCATCGTCTGAAGGACGCGCCCGGTGCCGGACTCGACGAGCGCGCCGCCGATCCCGTAGGAACCGCCGTCAGCACCGCGCTGGGCCGTCCACAGCGCTAGTTGGGCGAGCGCTTCAGCATTCGCTACCGAGCCGGTCTCAGCGGGTGAGGGCACGGGCTTCGCGCTTCCGGTCGAGCAGGCGGAAAGGGCAAGGCCACCGGCCGCCAACGCACTCCAGCCCAGCAACTCGCGCCGTGTCGGGCTCACGCCGCCTCCCCGGATCCAAAGTCGCGATCGAAGATGAGCATGATCCGCTCGATTGAGGTGGGATCCGTCAGCAGTACGCCGAGTTCGCGCTCCGTGTCGATCGACTCGTCTAGGAAGGGATTGATCGATCCGACGTAGGCGATCGCATCGGGCCTGCCCGCGTCGACAACGATCGTCTTCGTGTGGATGTACATCACCTTGCCGTCGCCACCGGGATCGGTGGGGTTGATCACCACCTCGACACCGGCATCCTTGAGCTTGGCCAGCGCATCCGTGTTGATGCCCCCGTCGTTGCCGACAATGCGCACCTTGACGCCACGATCAGCCGCATCGAGAAGCGGTTGGAGGAGCTGAGACGGCTCGGCCAGTGCTTGCGCGTAGATGTCGAGTGACTCCTGGGCGTTGCCGATGAGCGAGAGCATGACGTCACGCGAGTTGCCGGCAGGCTCGAGGGGGTACGCCGACGCGCAACTGGACGAGTCACATGTGCTGTCGCTCGGTGACCACACGAGATTGGGTCGGCTGTTGGCGGGCCAGGGCTTGTAGGGCGGCCAGTCGGCATCGAAGGTGCGGGCGATCATGTCGACGTCGGCAGGATCCGTATCGAGCACAGCCATCCCGCGCGTGTCGCCCTCGTCGGGGTATTGAGGATCGAGCCCGAAGTAGCCCGCCTCGAGATTGAAGTCGCAGATGAGGGCTTGGCCGGCGTCCGTCCCCGCATCGCGGATCAGGACCTTCCAGTGCGAGAAGCTGAAGTCCGGGCGACTGAGTGCTGCCTCGAATCCCTGCTCGCGCAGGACCTCGACATCTCGAGGATTGTCATTCGTGGAGCCGGGGGGATAGATGGTGCCAGAGAGAAGGATGCGCACGCGCACCCCGCGGTCCTTCGCGCGCGTGAGTGACTCGATGAGTGGGCTGTAGCTCGGGTCCATCTGGTAGACCCCGATGTCGACTGACTTACGCGCCGCGTCGATGAAGTCCGTCACGGCGCTGATCCCGTCTTCGGGCTGAATCGACTCCAGCGTGATCATCCCGGTGCGCTCGACCTGGAGGGGAGGAGGAGTCGGCAGCGTCGCTGTGGGTGCCGAGGAGGGCGAGCCGGAGCAGGCGGCGAGGAGGAGCGTTGGGATCAAGAGGACAAGCGAGCGGAAGCGCATGCGCTAGTTCCCGCCCGGACTCGGCGATGCCTGCGTCTCGGTAGATGTCGACCAGTCCTGCTCGAAGTACGAGTAGGCCTTCTCGATTGTGGCCGCGTCGCGCGCGAGGACTCCCAGCTCGAGGATGGCCTCGGGTGACTCGTTGATAAAGGTGTTTTGGGATCCGATGAAGGCAACCTGGTCTGGAGTCCCGAAGTCCGCAAACATCGTCTTGGAGTGCACGAACATGGGATCGGACGTGTTGCCGTCGTAGATGGGATCGAAGCGGATCTGGATGCCGGCGCCGCGGAGCTTGGAGACCATCTCCGCAGATTGGCCGGATGAGTTAGCGACGATTCGGACCGTGATGCCTGCCTGCGCCCGCGCAATCACCATGTCGATGAGGAAGGCGTCGTCTTGGATGTACTCGGCGTAGATGTCCAAGCGCAGCTTGGCGTTGTTGATGAAGTCGGTGAGTACGGCGACGGAGTTCCCGACCGGTGAGTACTCGACGCCGCTGGGGCTCCACACGAGGCTTGATCGAGTCGACACCGGATAGGGGGCGTAAGGGGGCCAGTTGGCGTCGAAGTAGGCGGCGACCGTGGCCACGTCCTGCGGATCTGAGTTGATGACGGCCATGCCTCGGGCTCCCACAGGGCCGTACTGGTTAGGCCCGAAGTAGGAGGCCTGGAGATTCCAGTCGGCGATCATGGCCTTGGCGTCCGGCGTACCCGCATCGATGATGATGCTCTTCTCGTGCCCGTAGTGGAACTCAGGCCTGCTGAGCTCCACCTGGATGCCCTTGGCCTGGAGCTGCTGCTGCACGACGATCTGCTGAGAGTTGCCCTGCGGCGGATTGGGCTGGCCGACAAGTTGTCGCGAGATGGAGATGCGGACGGGCACTCCGCGCTCCACCGTGCGCTGGAGGGCATCGATGAGAGGCGTGAAGTCGCTGTCGATGCGGTAGATGGATATGTCCACGGACTGCCGAGCGGATTCGATGAAGTCGATGACGGGTTGGATGCCGTCATTGGGCTGGACATTCGCGAGAGTGATGAGTTCAGGAGGTGTCGCCTGCGCATCGGGGGGCGCGCTGTAGGACGCGGTGGGCATCTCGACGGTGCTCGAGGGTGTCGCCTGCGTGCCACCGGTGCTGCCCGTGCAGGCTGCCAGGCCCAGTGTGATGGCGACTAGTCCGATGAGGGCGGCCCCTCTGCGTGCGTGCATGCGGTCACGATAGGAGGTTCGCGGGGCGGTGGGAAGCGCTCCGGGGGATGGATGGTCGCTGATCGCGACTACAGTCGCGGGATGGCCACGGTCGATTCCACTCGCGACGATGCTCTGGGCACGGACGATGTCATGGAACTCCAGCATCGCCTGCGTCGCCGCAAGGTCTCCGCGCGTGAGCTGCGTGACGCTGCGAGGGCTCGCCTGGCCTCTGTGAACGACGAGCTCAACGCGGTCGTGCGCGATCTCGATGTCGCCCCGGCCGTCACCGGTCCCTTCGCTGGTATTCCCTCCGCGCTCAAGGACAACGAGGACCTGGCCGGCTACCCGACATTGCACGGCTCGTGGGCGCCCGCCGACTCTCCCGCTACCTCGACCAGCCCCTGGATCGCGCAGTATCTCGCCCTCGGCTTCGAGCCTGTGGCGAAGACGACGCTTCCCGAGTTCGGGCTCACCGCCAGCACAGAGTCGTCGCGGTATGGCGCCACCCGCAATCCCTGGGACACCGCGCACTCGGTGGGCGGCTCCAGTGGCGGATCCGCAGCCCTGGTCGCTGCTGGAGTCGTCCCGATCGCTCATGCCAACGACGGCGGCGGCTCCATTCGCATTCCAGCTGCCGCCTGTGGCCTCGTCGGCCTCAAGCCGTCGCGCGGGCGGCTTATCGACATCCCTGAACTCGATCGACTGCCCATCAACCTCGTCACGCAAGGAGTGGTGACGAGGACCGTGCGTGACACGGCCTACTACTTCGCCGAGGCCGAGCGGCTGCATCGACACGCCGATCTTCCGCCCATCGGGATGGTGGTGCGTCCCGAATCCCGCCGCTTGCGCGTCGGCGTCTTCACCGAGGCCATCGCCGGGATCCCCGTCGACCCGCGCGTGCGCGACGCGGTGCACGCAACAGCCCGCACCCTGCAGGGCCTGGGCCACGAGGTGGAGGAGATCGCCGCGCCGGTCGACGAGGCCTTCGGGCGCGACTTCCTGCGCTATTGGGCGCTCATCTCCTTCCTGCTCCAGAAGGCGGGCGGTCGCGTGCTCGGCACGGAGTTCGACTCCTCGCGCACTGAGCCGCTCACCCAGGAGCTCAGTCGCATGGCGCGTGAGCAGGCGTTGGGCATCCCCGTCAGCCTGCGCCGATTGGTCCGTGCATCGCGACAGCCGGAAGCGGTCTATGCGTCGTACGACGTGGTCCTCTCGCCCGTGCTCTCCACGCCCGCCCCACTCATCGGGGAACTCGGACCAGACGTGCCCCCGCGCGAGCACATCGTGCGCCTGCTGCGCTTCGCGTCGTTCACCGCGTGGCAAAACGTCACAGGCTCACCCGCTATCTCGCTCCCGCTTGCGCGCACGGAGGACGGGCTGCCCATCGGCGTGCAGATCGGGGCGCCCCTCGGCGAGGAGCGCCGGCTGATCTCTCTGGGCTACGAACTCGAAGAGGCCATGCCGTGGCCGCACACCCCGGGAAGTGTCACGCGATAGGCACAGTTGCCCGTTGCACACCAGGAAAAGCAATGGCCTGAGACACCGCGTGGGTGCCCCAGGCCATTGCGTGGGTTGAGAGTGGACGGGACTAGCGCAGCGCGCAGGCCTGGTCCTTGATCTGATCGGGCACGTTGTCGTCGCTGTCGTCGGCGCAGATGGCGTCGAGCTGATTGAGCGCCCACACGGGGCCCTCCGCCTGGAAGACGAACGCCGTCGTCTGCTCGATGTCGCCGGTCTTGGTGATGCCAAAGACGAGGGCGTAGCCATCGACGCACTCGACGCTCTTGAAGGACACCCACTCGGCGCCGCTCTCAGTCGCGGCTCCCTGGGCGAGGCCCTCGAGCGTGGCCTGGTCGCACGAGGCGGAACCGCCGCCGATGGGGCTCTCCGAAGGTGCTGCCGAAGTGGCGTCGGAGGAGGAGCTTCCACCGCACGCGGCGAGCACGAGCGTGCTGGCGGCGAGGGCGGACAGGGCAAGGATGCGAATGTTCTTGGTCATGAAGGGAGAGTAGGTCGCGCCGCTGCAGTGTTTCAGTCTGACGCGCCGAGCAGGCGGGTCACGAATGGGCTACGGAAGCGACCTGCAGGATCCACCCCTGTGATGAGGCTCACGAAGTCATCCCAGCGCGGGAAGGCGGAGCGCACCTGCTGCGTGGTGGCGCGCGAAACCTTGCCCCAGTGCGGTCGCGCACCAAGAGGCATGACGATCTCCTCGATCGCCGGCAGTACGTCGTAGATGCGGCTATCGCGATGCCATGTGAAGTGGATGCCCACCGTGTCGACGCCGTAGGCCGGGCTCAACCAGAGGTCATCCGCGCGCATCGTGCGGATCTCCGTGACGTGGAGCAGTGGCGTGATGCGTGCGTGCAGCGTGCGAATCGCCCGAATGGCCTCGACGGCATGCGTGCGCGGCAGCAGGTACTCCGCCTGGATCTCATCGCCCGCGCTCGGCGTGAAGTCAGCGTGGAAGTGGGGCAGCCGCTGATGCCAGGGGCCGGGCTGGCCGAGTTGCGGATTGCAGTGCACGGGATCGAGTTGCTCGAGCGGATGAAGTGGTGCCGTGCGCTCTGCGGCGCCGAACGCCGGACCCCCTGGCCACACCCCCTCGCGGTCGATCCGTCGCTTGAGCCATAGCTGCGCATCGGGCTCGGGGCGCCACCGCGTGAAGACGCTCACCGAGGTGGCCGCGCCGAAGACCGCGTCGAAGCCGTCCTCGACGACATCGAGATCGAGGCCCGCGAAGACCGTCTGCGCGACGTCGTAGGTGGGCTCGACCTCCAGCTCGACGCGCGTGACGATCCCGAGTGCGCCGAGAGCCACTACCCAGCCGTCGAAGTCAGGATCGACTCCTCGTCTCACCCAGCGCGGTTCGCCATCGGCGGTCACGATCTCGAGCCCTGTCACCGCACTCGACAGCGTGCCGATCGCGTCGCCTGAGCCGTGGGTTCCCGTGGCGATTGCGCCGCCCACTGTGATGTGCGGCAGTGACGCCATCGCGGCAAGGGCCACGCCGCGAGCATGCAGTTCGCGACCGAGCACGGCGTACGTCGTCCCGGCCCCGACGGTCGCGGTGGTCCCCTCCACGCGGATGTCGGCAGGGAGGCCCATGGTGTCGACGTGCAGACCGGGGGTGACCGCAACTTCGCTGAAGGAGTGAGCACTGCCCAGGGCGAGGGCCGAGGAGTGGCTGCGCACGAGTGCGGCCACATCGGCGGTGGAGCCCGGCCGGGCCTCGCTGCCCGCAAGATCGACGGTGTCGGACCAGTTGCGCCTCATGGCCCGACGCTAGCGACCCCATCCGGCCGTTCACCCGAGTGTGCAGTCGTGACTGCCTTCAGCGGGCCTTCGGGCCACACAACTGCACACTCGCTGGGCAAGGGACCCGGGGCCACGGGGAAGAACGGGAGATCTTCCGGTCAAATTGCCTTCGTGCGGGAGATCTTCCGGCATCGGGTACGATGGGGCCTCTTCTTCACCACTCTCCCTCACCACAGGAGTTCCCATGCGTCCCCTCGCTCGCGTCCTCATCGACGAGAGTCACCGCCAGGCGTGGACCACCCGTCCCGAGCTGGCCGCTCAGATGGCGCCGGCCAACCCTGCGGACGCCTCCTACGCCGAGGCGGCGACCACGCTGCGCCGCGCGGGCTTCGAGGTCGAGGCCCATGTGGCCGGGCCGGTCGATGCCGCGGTGCTCGGCGATGTGGACGTACTCGTCCTGCCGCACTGCTCCACCGACGAGTGGGAGGCGACCACGGGGGAGGGCTCCCCGGTCTACACCGACGCTGAGGTCGCTGCCATCGAGTCGTTCGTGCGCGCCGGGGGCGGACTCGTCGTACTGGCGGAGACGGAGCAGGCGAAGTACGGCAATAACCTCGCCGAGATCACGCGACGCTTTGGCATCGACGTGGTCACGTGCACCGCTCAGGATCCGGTGAATCGCTTCAACGACGTCTCCACTTGGCTGGTGCTGCATCCCTCGACGGCGCATGGAGCGGACGTCTTCGCCGGAGTTTCGGGTGCGTGCGTCTATCGCGCGGGTGTCCTTGATGTAGCAGATGACGCCTACGTCTTCGCTCGCACATCTGAGACCGCCATGCCCGCTGCGGCTCCCGTCATCGCCGGAGTCGATGCAGGCGAGGGCCGGGTACTCGTGGTGGCCGACTCGGACTTCGCTGGAGATGACTCCATCGACGACCTCGACCACCGTCGTCTCTGGCGCCGCCTCATCACGTGGGCCGCAGCGCGACGTGAGGGTGCTGGTGCTCAGACGCGTGGCAGCGCGATCGTCGAGCACCCCGCATGGACCGACCTCGTGGATGCGGTCGAGACCCTGCGCCCGCTGCAGGAGGCCGATGGTTCCGTGAGCGGCGACGCGGCCGTGGCCGGAGCCTGCATCGACCGGATCCTCGCGGATCTCGACCAACTTGCGCCTCTCGTGCCGCACCAGGCCGATTACCTCGACGCATGTGCCGCTGACTTCCGCGCGTGGCGCGATGCCGGGCTGGGGGTGCCGGACTTCCTCGACTCGCTTCAGCTCTTCCACCCGGATGAGCACCGTCGCGATGGGGTCGAGCACCTTGTCGTCTTCCCGATGTACACGCAAAACGGCAACCCCGACCGCAATGTCGAGGCCGTCGTCGTGCGCACCGTGTGGCCTGAATGGATCGCCGAACTCGAGGCTACGGCGTACGACAACGCCGCCTTCGTCCCGATCGAGTTCGTCGACTTCACCTCGGGTTATGACACCCACTCCGCCGTGCTCTTCCCCGAGACGGTCGCCACGCGCGAGGTGGTGAAGTTCACCTGGGGAGGGATCTTCTGCGATCGCGAGGCCGCGCGCTTCCGTCACGTCTCCCAGGCTGCGGCTGAGCGACTGCGCCTGGCCCTGCCGCCCGAGGCGGAGCTGCTGCTCGCCGACCAGCGCCTGGCCCAGGAGACCTTCGTGCTGTGGGATCTCGTGCACGACCGCACCCACAGCCACGGCGACCTGCCCTTCGATCCCT
>CAYYZU010000045.1:0-11701 GCA_964476205.1 uncultured Actinomyces sp.
CCGCTTGTCTGCCGGAGTCGTGGCCCTCAGGATCGACATCCCGGAACCCTAGCGACGGGCGGCCGCCAGGGTGGTGCGCACCATGAGTTGGTAGGGCAACGACCTGTGCCTGGCCTGGTTAACCGTGCCGACGACGGTGATGCCGAAGTCGTGGGTGCGGAACATCACGACGCCCGACGCTCCGGAATGACCGACGAACGGCGGCACCCGCCGGAAGCCGGTGAGGAGTGAGGGCATGCGGAAGCGCATGACGCCGTTGCCGTACTCCAGGGGGAAGAAGATCCGATGCCAGTCCGAGCAGATCCATGCGAGCGTGGTGGACGGGAAGAGCGTGCCCGTGAAGAACGCGTCGAGGAAACGCATGCCGTCTTCGACGGTGCTGACGATGCCACCATCCGCCTGGACCGATGCCATGGCCCGGGGGATCGTCAGGATGGCGTCTCCCGCGCGCAGAGGCGAAATTGATAGGTACCTATCGATGTCGTCGCGGGAGAAGACGTAGGTGTTCTCTAGGCCTAGCGGCATGCAGATGCGCTCGCGCACGGACTGCGCGAAAGAACGGCCGTCCAGATGCTCGATCACCGCGCCGAGGAGTTGGTAGCCGGTGTCGGAGTAGCGGCCCTTACCGGGAGTCCCGGGTCCTATCTCTCGGCTCCACGCCAGCACGTCGTGGATGTCCCAGTCGAAGTCGGCCTTCAGCGCGCGGGCAAAGGTGGTCTCCGCTGCGGGCCGCTTGCCCTCGAAGTAGTCGGGCAGTCCCGCGGTGTGGGCCATCACCTGCTGCACGGTGATCTCCGAACCGGCGTCCCGGCCCTGCCGCGCAGCGAGACCAGTGAGGTCGAGGGCAGGGACATACTCGGCGATAGGCGAGCCCCACTGCAGTCGTCCCTCCGCGTGAAGTTGCGCGAGGATCGCGGTGACGTAGAGCTTGGTCGCACTCGCGATGAAGAAGGGCCGATCAGCGTCGCCGTAGGTCACGTCAACCGTGCCGTCGTCGCTGCGCATGCGCCACAGCACCTCGCCGGAGCGCCCGCTCGAGGCGACCTTTTGGATCTCTCGCAGGATCTTGTGCTCGCTATCCACCCCTCCATGGTCCTGCATGACAGGCTTTCCTCGGGAGGTCGACATGCGCGTGCGGGGACTGGCGGTCGCCGCGGCTGCCGCGGCAGGCGTGGGCGGTGTGCTCGCCTACACCGTCGCCCGCGTGCAGGGACGCGCGGCGGGTGACGTGACCGACTATCTCGCTGGCACTCCTTCGGGCGAGCGACCGATCGTCGTAGCCGGCGCGAGCATCGTCCGCGGGCGTGCCTCGGTCGACTTCGTGCAGATGCTCCGCGAGCGTTTCCCCTCACGCGCATTCGTCAATGCCGGGGTCAATGGCAATGTCGCGTGGGAACTCCTCCAGCGGATCGACCGGGTCATCGCCTGTCGTCCCGCGCAAGTGGTCATTCTCATCGGCACCAATGACGTCCAGGCGACGCTCACCGCGGATGCCACGCGTCAGACGCGCGAGTCCAAGCATCTGCCGGAGGATCCTTCGCTCGGTTGGTACGCCACCTGCATGACCGAGATCGTCACGCGCGTGCAGGCCGCCGGCGCGAGCGTTGCGCTCTGCTCTTTGCCACCGATCGGTCAGGATCTTGCCGCTCCTGTCAACGTCGTCGTGCGCGAGGCCAACGCCGCGCTCGCGGGTGTTTGCGTGAAGACTGGGGCGGCGTACCTGCCCGTCTACGAGCACCTCACCGACCTGCTCGCTAGTCAGGGAGCCACCGGCGGGCCCGCGTGGACCGGATCGTGGGGGCCGGGCCTGGCCTCGCTGGTCGAGCACTTCGCCCTGGGCCGCAGTTACGACGCGATCGCGCTCGCGCGGGGCTGGATCCTCTCACCCGACGGCGTGCACATGGATTCGACGGGTGCGGGCATCATCGCCGAGATCATCGCCGATTGGCTGGAGCGTCAGTCCAGCACGGAGTAGGCGGCGTCGCCGATGTTGATGGAGATGACCGGCTCGTCGGCGGGCCTGAGCCAGCGCAGGAGCCACTTCAGGTCCGAGGCGCTCATCGAGATGCACCCCTGAGTCGGCTTGCCCTCGGTCACGTGCAGGAAGAACGCAGACCCGCGTCCCGGGACAATCGGCGTGCGGTTGTAGTCGATGACGATGGCGTAGCGGTAGGCATCGATCGCGCCCAACTGCTCAGAGCGCGATTGGCGGAATCCGCAGGAGGCTCCCGGCGAGCAGACGCGCATTCGGTTGTAGTGCGGGCTCCGCACGTCGCTCACCCACCAGTGAGAGAGGCCGACGCGGGTATAGGGGAGTGCGGTGCCCGGGTCCCGGGCGAGCCCGAAGGCCTCGGTGAGAGCGAAGACTCCGCGCGGGGTGCGCGAACGGCGTTCTGAGGCGAGACCGACGCCATCCTCCCCGACGTACACCGGAACGGGGCCGCGCACACGCGTGAACTCTTCGCCGCGTCGCTCCCACGCTTCGAGAACCCCAGTCGTAGCTGTCGGCGACGTCACGGACACGGTGACGACCTGGTCAGGGTGCTGGGGTGGTGCCGCGGACGCCATTGGGGCGGCGCTCACCGCGAGCATCGCTGCAGCAGCGACGAGCAGGGCCTTCACCGGATCAGGCTACGTCAGGCGCGCACGACGAGGTCGATCCCGTCGCGCACCGAGTGCGCACCCTCCCGTGTGACGACGTAGGCATCCTGTCGACCCCGCACGGAGAAGGACCAGGGCCCGTCCCCGCCGGGATCCTCGGCTGCGAGCGCGGTGTCCTCGTCGATGCCGAGCACCGTGCCGCCGTGCGAGACAAACGGACGCAGGGCCATGTCGGGCAGCCATCGCGTGTAGCGGTCGAAGTGAGGGAGGATCCGCGCATCGGGCACGACGCCGAGCCCTTCCACAGGCGCGGCACCTGGGCGTCGGAAGTGCTGGATCGATCCACCCATCACCATGGCCCCCGCACTGCAGCCGGCGAGCCCTGCGCCGCGCACCCACGCGGAGCGGATCGCCTCCCACGCGAGTGTGTCGCGCAGGGTCTTGGCCAGGAAGGTGGGATTGCCACCGGAGAGGTAGATCAGGCCCGCGCGCTCGATGAGCGGCACCCAACGCGCGTCCATCGCGTCCTCGCGCGTGCGGATGTCGACAACCACCTGCTCGGCGTCGAGGCGCTCGGCGGCCTGGCGGCCGAGGTCATGCCAGTGAGCGAGGCTTCCGTCACCTTCCGGCGCGGCGGCGGTGGCCAATTGCACATAGACCCGCGGGTTGTCGGCGAAGAGCCAGTCCTCGACCTCGCTGAGGACAGGGAGGTACTCCCCGCTGCCCACCAGGGCGAGTCGACCGGCCATGCCCGGACTCTAGGGGAGTGGACTCCTAGGCGGTCGGCTCGGCCTGAGCGGCGTCGTGGAACTCGCAGAAGGCGGCGTACGCGCGAGGGGCCCAGATCGTGGCAGGGCCGCCGCCCATGAGGATCGTCACGCCGAGCATGTCAGCGCACTCCTCCTTGGACGCTCCTGCCTTGACCGCCGCGCGCGAATGCGAGGCGATGCAGCCGTCGCATTCGGTCGCTACGGCGATCGCGAGCGCGATGAGCTCCTTGTGCTTGACCTCGAGTGCACCACCTGGGGCGAACGCCGCACCGTGGAGCGAGCGGAAACCGTCGTAAACGTCGGGGATCGCCTTGCGCAGTTCCCGGGTGAGGGGAGTGAGATCGTCGAGGACTGCCTTGCCGTGGTTCGTGGACATGATTCCAGTATACCCCCGGGGGTATCTCACTCCAGGGTCGGAGGTCCCATGCTCGGCGGTGCGCGGGGTTACTTGCCGTCCTTGCCCTCGTCGAAGGCTTCCTTGATCTGGTTCCAGTAGCCCGTCGCCTTGTCGGCCGCCTGGTCGGTCAACTCGCTGGCCTTCTCCGTGACCGCGCCGGCCAGGTCCTCAACCTGTGCCTCTGCCTGATCGGCCGCACCCTCGGCCCGGAGCTGGTCGTTGCCCGTGAGTGCCCCGGCGGCCTCCTTGAGCCGTCCCTTGATGTTCTTGTAGACCGGATCCATCTCGACCTCCCTGTGGGGCTCCTCGGGTGTACGCCCCGACGGTAGCGGCTCCGGCGGTGCCGAGGCGAGGAATGCACCGGTCATAGCGGGCGTTGCGGCAGCTACGGTGAACGGGGGAGGAGGTCTGATGGCGGACAGCGTCGAACTCGCGATCACGGGGATGACCTGCTCGACCTGCGCCTCGCGCATCGAGCGCAAGCTCAATCGCGTCCCGGGCGTGCGCGCCACGGTGAACTACGCCACCGAGAGCGCCCACATCGACCTCGACTCGGCGATCCCTGTCGCCGATCTCGTGCGTGTGGTCGAGCAGACCGGCTACGCCGCCGCACCCGTGAGCGATCACGGAAACGAGGATGGCGACGTGGACGCGCTGCGTGCGCGCTTCCTGGTCTCTCTCGTGCTCGCGCTGCCCGTCGTGGCGCTCTCGATGATCCCTGCACTGCAATTCCCCGGCTGGCAATGGGTAGCTCTCGCACTCACGACGGTGATCGTCGGATGGGGCGCGTGGCCCTTCCATCGCGCCGCAGCACTGAATGCGCGCCACGCCGCGGCGACCATGGACACGCTCGTGAGCATGGGCGTCCTCGCGGCGTACCTCTGGAGCGTGTGGGCGATCCTCTTCGGTGGCGCGGGCGCGATCGGCTACACGATGTCGCATGGTTTCGGGAATCACTCGGACATGGCCACGCCCGACATCTATCTCGAGGTTGCCGCGGCCGTGCCGGTCTTCCTGCTGGCAGGCCGGTGGTTCGAGGCCCGTGCCAAGAGGCGCTCCACGGCCGCCCTGCGCGCCCTGGCTGCGCTCGCCGCCCCCGACGCCGCTCTGCTCGTCGAGGGGGTCGAGACGAGGGTGCCCGTCTCGGCCCTGCACGTGGGGGACCGCTTTGTCGTGCGCCCGGGGGAGCGCGTTGCGACGGACGGCATCGTCGAAGAGGGTGTCAGCGCCATCGACACCTCTCTGCTCACGGGAGAGTCACTGCCGGTCGAGGTGGGACCCGGGGATGGCGTCGTGGGCTCCACGATCAACGTCGACGGCGTACTCACCGTCCGAGCCACGCGCGTGGGAGCCGACACCCAGCTCGCGCGCATCTCGCGTCTCGTGGTGGAGGCGCAGGCGGGCAAGGCACCGGTGCAGCGGCTTGCCGATCGCATCTCTGCGGTCTTCGTGCCCGTGGTCATCGCCATCTCGCTCGTCACGCTGGGTGCCTGGTGGCTCATCACAGGCGATGTCGAGGCTGCCTTTACCGCTGCCGTGGCAGTGCTCATCATCGCGTGCCCCTGCGCGCTGGGACTGGCCACGCCGACGGCGATCCTGGTCGGCACAGGTCGGGGTGCGCAGCTGGGCATCCTCATCCGCGGCCCTGAGGTCCTCGAGGACACGCGTCGCGCGTCCGTCATCGTGCTCGACAAGACCGGCACGGTGACGACGGGACGCATGGCGCTCCAGGACGTCCTGGTCGCGCAGGGCGAGGACTCGGTCGTCGTGGGAACCATGGCGGCGGCCGTCGAGCGGGGGAGCGAGCACCCCGTCGCACGCGCGATCGCGGGAGGGCTCGACGTGCCTGCCGCTGCGGACTTCGTGAACCATCGTGGGCTGGGCGTGACGGGACGTGTGAGCGACATCGCTGTCGCCGTGGGTCGCCCCGTGTGGGTGGCCGAGGCTGTGGGCGCGCCGTCGGTGCCGGCCGCGCTCGCGGTGGCGATCGACTCGGCGGAATCCCAGGGAGCGACGGTGGTCGCGGTCGGATGGGACGGCGCCGTGCGCGGAGCCCTTGTGGTCGCCGACGCGATCCGGCCCACGAGTGCGCGTGCCATCGCACTGCTCCGCGAGCTGGGCCTGCGCCCCGTACTGCTCACCGGAGACAACTCCAGTTCCGCGCGTGCGGTGGCTACTGCCGTGGGGATCGAGGACGTACGTGCCGAAGTGATGCCCGAGGACAAGGTCGCGGTCGTGCGCGAGCTGCAGGCAACAGGTGCCTCCGTCGCCATGACGGGCGATGGTGTCAATGACGCAGCCGCGCTGGCCCAAGCCGATCTCGGCATCGCCATGGGCGCGGGCACCGATGCGGCGATCGAGGCCAGCGACATCACCCTCGTGCGCTCTGATCTCCTGTCCGCGGTCGATGCCATACGGCTGTCGCGGCGTACCCTGCGCACGATCAAGGGCAACCTCTTCTGGGCGTTCGCCTACAACGTCGCGATGATCCCGCTGGCCGCCGTGGGCCTGCTCAGCCCGCTCTTCGCCGGGGCGGCGATGGCCTTCTCCTCAGTCTTCGTGGTCGCTAACAGCCTCCTCTTGCGTCGCTTCCGTCCTGTGTCGTAGCTGACCCGTCAGCCGATTAGGTGCTGAGGTCTCGCCGGGTGAACAGCCACGTACCCGCGACCGCGAAGGCGAGGCAGACCACGAGCGGGAGGAGGAGCGACCGCAGGCCCGGAGCCGTGGTGAGCGGATCGGAGCCGAGGAACCAGTACCAGGGTGAGGCCGTCCGCAGGAACTCCAATGCATCGGCTAGCGACGCGAAGACCTGGCCGAGGAATCCGATGACGGCGACGGCCGACGCGACACCGAGGGCAAGAGCCTTGCGCCCGAAAGCTGCCCCCACGCCAAAGGCGAGGCCGGCGTAGAGCATGACCATGGCCCACATGGTGAGGCCGGCCGACCACAGTCCCCAGGTCGGGATTCCTGCTTGGAGATCGACCACGGGGGAGAGAAGGGCAAGCGCCCCGGTCGACACGGCCGTGACCGCCAGCGTGGTAATCGCGACCCCGGCGAAGCGGCCTGCGGCGAGAGACCATCGCGTGAGCGGCCCTGCCAGCGTCATCTCCAGCGTGCCGTCCGATTCCGCGCCTGCGATGGCCCAGACAGCTGCCGCGAGGGCCATGACCAGGATGAGGAGCGGGTACATGTTGGAGTAGAGCTGGCTCATCAGGTAGCCCACCGGACTGGACAACGAAGCGCCGGCGACGCCGAGGGTGTCGCGCAGCGATTCCGGAAGCGACTGCACATAGGCATCGAAGTCGGCTCCCGAATCCTCGATCGATGGGAAGAACAGGACCATGACGGCGACGAGGGAAACAGTCCCGAGGGTCCAGGCCACGAGGCTGCGCCATCGCTCCGCCAGCATCTGCCGGAGCACGATCAGGGCGCTCATCGCGGCTGCTCGGCGATCGAGTGGAACGCCTGGTCGAGCTCCCCGGAATCGGTGCGGATGCGCAGTACGCCGAGCGGCGCGAGGCGGTCCACGACTGCTCGCGCGGATCCGGTGACGACCACCTCGATGTCGTGACCGCGGATCTCGAAGGAGTCCACCCCGGCGGTCCCGTAGAGGACGCCTTCCGAGGGCGTCTCCGCGAGCGTGAATGTCAGGTGCTGGCGCGCGTTCGCCAGCAGCTCGCGCGCGGTCGTGTCGGACACCAGGCGCCCGTGGCTGAGTACGGCGACACGGTCCGCGATCGCCTCGGCCTCGCTGAGGATGTGGGTACTCAGTAGGGTCGCCGCGCCAGCCTGGCGGCGTTCGCGCACGAGGTCGAGGACGACGTCCTGCATGATCGGGTCCAGGCCCGACGTCGGCTCGTCCAGGACGAGCACCGCGGGATCGGCCAGCATGGCGAGCAGTACGCCGACCTTCTGGCGATTGCCCTTCGACAGCGTTGCGAAGCGGCGATCGAGCGGGAGGTCGAGGCGTTCGGCGAGGGCCGTGACGGCACCCGGCGGCACTGTGCGGCCCGCGTTCGCGAGGAGCCGCTGCCGGAAGCGCACGATCTGCCGGGGAGTGAGGCGTGGTTCGAGTCGCAGGTCGCCGGGCAGGTAGCCGATGCGCGAGCGTATGTCGGGGTCGCGACTGTCGCCGCCCAGGACGGTCACGCTGCCGCTCGTCGGCTGTAGGTAGCCCAGCAGACAGCGCATGAGTGTGGACTTGCCGGCGCCGTTCGCCCCGAGCAGGGCGTGGACCTCCCCGGGACGGATCTCCAACGTCACCCCGACAACGGCCCGGACCTCTCCGAAGTTCTTGGTGAGGTCGTTGAGGCGGGTGTGGGCTGGGCTCACTTCGTCAGGCTAGGCGGGCATCCAGACACTGCCTGTGCCCTTGCTCACAAAGCTGACCGTGTAAAGGTTTTCACGGTTTTCGGATGCTTGCAGGAACGGCAGGATGTCGCCATGCCGCTCGGGTTCGGCCCGGGAGGCACTCGGACAACGGCGTTCGACGAAGGGACTCTCATGACGATCCGCGGCCTGGAGAATCCGCCCACCCGCAACAAGAAGTTGCTCGAGTGGGTCGAGGAGGTCGCGGAGCTCACCCAGCCTGACGAGGTCATCTGGTGCGATGGCTCGGACGCCGAGTGGGAGCGCCTCACGTCGCAGATGGTCGACGGCGGCACCTTCATCCGCCTCAATCCCGAGCTGCGCCCCAACTCGTTCCTCGCTCGCTCCGACCCGAGTGACGTCGCACGCGTCGAGAGCCGCACCTACATCTGCTCGCAGTTCGAGCAGGATGCCGGCCCCACCAACAATTGGATGGACCCGGTCGAGATGAAGGGCATCCTCGGCGGCCTCTTCGCCGGCTCGATGCGCGGGCGTCCGATGTACGTCGTTCCCTTCTCCATGGGCCCGCTCGGCTCCCACATCGCACAGCTCGGTGTCGAGCTCACCGATTCGCCGTACGTCGTGGTCAATATGAAGATCATGACCCGCATGGGCGCTGCGGCCCTGGAGCAGATCGGCGAGCGCGGTGACTTCGTACCCGCCGTGCATTCGGTCGGATACCCCCTGGTCGACGCTGACGGCAATGCTCGCGCCGACATCGCCTGGCCGTGCAACGACACGAAGTACATCACGCACTTCCCCGAGACCCGCGAGATCTGGTCGTACGGCTCCGGCTACGGCGGCAACGCGCTGCTGGGCAAGAAGTGCTTCGCGCTGCGTATCGCGTCGGCGATGGCCCGTGACGAGGGCTGGATGGCGGAGCACATGCTCGTGCTCAAGCTCACCTCGCCGAAGGGCGACACCCGCTACCTCACCGCGGCCTTCCCGTCCGCGTGCGGCAAGACCAACCTCGCCATGCTCGAGCCGACGATCCCCGGCTGGACCGTCGAGACGGTCGGCGACGACATCGCGTGGATGCGCTTCGGCCAGGACGGTCGGCTCTACGCGATCAATCCGGAGGCGGGCTTCTTCGGTGTTGCGCCCGGCACCGGCATGCACACCAATGCCAACGCCGTGAAGTCGCTCTACGCCAACTGCATCTTCACGAACGTCGCACTCACCGATGACGGCGATGTGTGGTGGGAGGGCCTCACCGAGGAACCGCCGGCCCACCTCATCGATTGGGAGGGCAACGACTGGACCCCTGCGTCGAGCGAGCCGTCGTCGCACCCCAATGCCCGTTTCACCGCACCCGCGGGTCAGTGCCCCTCGATCGCGCCCAACTGGGAGGACCCCCAGGGCGTCCCGATCGACGCGATCCTCTTCGGCGGTCGCCGCGCCACCAATGTCCCCCTCGTGACCGAGTCCTTCGACTGGGAGCACGGCGTGTTCATGGGCTCGACGGTCTCGTCCGAGCAGACCGCCGCGGCCGAGGGCAGCGTGGGCGAGCTGCGCCGCGATCCCTTCGCAATGCTGCCCTTCTGCGGCTACAACATGGCCGACTACTGGGCCCACTGGCTCAAGATCGGCAACTTCACCTCCCCGGAGAAGTTGCCACGGGTCTACCAGGTCAACTGGTTCCGCAAGGACCGCGATGGCAAGTACATCTGGCCCGGATTCGGCGACAACTCCCGGGTGCTCGATTGGGTGATCCGACGCGTCGCTGGTGACGCCGACGCGCTGGAGTCCCCCATCGGCCGTATCCCCGCCGACGGCGAGCTCGACCTGGACGGTGTCGAGATCACGCCAGAGCAGGCTGCGGAGCTCTTCGCCGTCAACGCCGACTCATGGCTCGCGGAGGCCGATCTCACCGAGGAGTACTACGCGAAGTTCGGCGACCGGGTGCCCGCGCAGTTGCGCGGACAGCTCGACGCGCTGCGCAGCCGACTCCAGCAGGCGTAGTCCGCGCGACCCTCTGGGCGATGCTGGCTACGTCAGCGTGGCGACGAGCAGTGCCTTGATCGTGTGCATACGGTTCTCGGCCTGATCGAAGACGATGCTCGCCGGTGACTCGAACACCTCGTCGGTCACCTCGACCCCGCCGACGAGACCGAAGTCCTCCGCCACCTTGCGTCCCACGGCGGTCTCCTCGTCGTGGAAGGCGGGCAGGCAGTGCATGAATCGTGCGTCGGCTCGCCCGGTGAGCTCCATGATGCTGGCGTCCACCCGATAGGGCGTGAGTAGCGCCACGCGCTCGGCCCAGACCTTCGCGGGCTCTCCCATCGACACCCACACGTCGGTGTGCACGAACTGCGCCCCGGGCACGCCTTCGGCGGGATCCTCCGTGAGCAGCAGGCGCGCACCGGTGCGCTCGGCGCGCTCCTGAGCGGCGCGTCGGACTTCGAGTGAGGGCCACAGTGCCTCAGGGGCGACGATGCGCACGTCAGCGCCGAGCATCGCCCCGCTCACGAGCAGTGAGTTGCCCATGTTGTAGCGCGCGTCGCCGAGGTAGGCGTAGCTGAGGGAGTTGTCAGGGGAGTACTCGCGCATGGTGAGCATGTCGGCGAGCATCTGGGTGGGATGCCACTCGTCCGTGAGGCCGTTGTAGACGGGTACGTCGGCATGCCGGGCGAGATCCTCAACCGTCGTCTGGGCGTCACCTCGGTACTCGATCGCGTCGAACATCCGCGATAGGACGCGCGCGGTGTCGGCGATCGACTCCTTGTGGCCGATCTGGGAGGTCTGCGAGTCGAGGACGGTCACCTGTGCGCCCTGCTGGTACGCCGCCACCTCGAAGGCCACGCGGGTCCGAGTGGACGTCTTGCCGAAGATCAGCGCGATCACGCGATCCTCGAGTCGGCGTACCTCACGACCGGCCTTGCGCTCCGCCTTGAGTTCAGCAGCCAGGCGGATCAGCCCGTCGAACTCCGCGTCGGAGAGGTCGAGCTCCTTGAGCAGGTCGCGGCCGGTGAGGTTCACCGGACGAGGCTAGCGGGGTGGCTGAGGCGGGGCGACGCTCGCCTTGATGCAAGAAGCGGAGATCTGTCGAGGTCGACAAGTCTCCGCTTCTTGCATTCCGGATCGCTGGAGCGCGAGGGCCCTTCGAATCAGGCCGAGACGGGCATGAGCGGGCGGATGGCGGCGTCGATCTCGGGTGCGGCCATGCGCGCGCCTTCGCCGCGGCTGCGGGGGTACTCCGCGAGGTCGATGCGGGCGTAGATGGCCTCGCGATCTTCCTCGGTGAGCCCACCCCAC
Organism: uncultured Actinomyces sp.; assembly: GCA_964476205.1. Classification (GTDB taxonomy): domain Bacteria; phylum Actinomycetota; class Actinomycetes; order S36-B12; family S36-B12; genus Mxb001. The sequence goes on from CAYYZU010000045.1 coordinate 11,392, forward strand.
ACGCCGTACGGCTCACGAGCGCGGACGGCGTAGTCGGCGCACTCGATGCGCACGGGGCAGCTCGCGCAGACGGCCTTGGCGGCCATGTCACGCGAGCGGCGGGCAGAGCCGCGCTCGTTCTGGGGGTGGAAGAAGAGAGTCGGATCGGCGGTACGGCATGAGCCGTGCTCCTGCCAATCCCAAATGGCGTCAACGGGGACCTGGGCGAGTGGCTGCTGAGGCATATCTCCAAGGTAGGAGTGATGCGCGCCAGGACCCCTCGTCCAAGTCGACCGACTCGCATCAGCCGAACGGATGATGCCCCTCGTGG
>CAYYZU010000046.1:0-11519 GCA_964476205.1 uncultured Actinomyces sp.
AGAGTGAGACCCCTTTCCAGGTCCATCAGGATATCACGGGCATCAGGAGCACCACCCCGAGTCCCGAGACCCCCACCCGCTACTCTGAAGGGGTCGCCGCACGCGCGACCGGTCGTCGACATGCGACGTCCGACGTAGCCGCAGGAGCACCACGTGATCGCTGTGCGCAGGCGCCTCGCCCGCAATGTTGCCCTCGTCGCGACGGTCGTCGCTGTCAGCCCCTTGCTCGCCGGATGCTGGCAGGGGTTCGGCGCGAGCACGACGATGCAGAACTCCATGAATTCGGGCAACGGGACCCAGGAGATCGTGGGATCCCTTCGCGTGGAGAACGCCACCATCGTGCGCAACGAAGCGGGACGCGCTTCCCTCGTCATGGCCGTGTTCAACCAGGGTGACGCCCCCGACACCCTCGCCGCGGTCTCGGTCGACGGACAGCCCATCAGCGCGGCCCCGGTCGTCATCGAGCCCGGATCGTTCGCCACGTTCGGCTACGGAGCCGAGGGCGCACCTGCGGAGAACTACCTGCTTATCGAGGGATTCCCGACGCCCGCCGGGGCCTACTCCACTGTCTCGCTCGCCTTCACGACGAACGGCATCACGGAGTTCACGTCGCTGGTCGTCCCGGACGTGGGCTACTACGCCGGCTACGTACCCGCGAGCTGAAGCCCTACTCGGCTTCGAACTTATATCCCAGGCCCCGCACCGTGAGGATGAGCGCGGGATTGCGAGGGTCCACTTCGATCTTGGCCCGAAGTCGCTTGACGTGGACGTCCAGGGTCTTTGTGTCGCCCACGTAGTCGGATCCCCATACCCGGTCGATGATCTGTCCACGGGTGAGCACTCGTCCGGCATTTCGGACGAGCAGCTCGAGCAGGTCGAACTCCTTGAGCGGCATCGCGATCGTCTCTCCGCGCACGGCGACGACGTGACGATCGACGTCGATACGTACAGGACCGGCCTCCAGGACGCTCGGCAGCATCTCTTCCGGCTCGCCGCGGCGGCGCAGAACCGCACGGATGCGGGCGACCAGCTCGCGCGAAGAGAAGGGCTTCGTGACGTAGTCATCGGCTCCCAGTTCCAGGCCCACGACCTTGTCGACCTCGCCGTCCTTCGCCGTCACCATGATGATGGGCACGGTGGAGCGCTGGCGGAGCGTGCGGCATACCTCCGTGCCGGAGATGCCCGGGAGCATGAGGTCGAGCAGCACAAGGTCAGCACCGTGCCGGTCGAACTCATCGAGGGCAGAGGCGCCATCAGCCGCGACGCCCACCTCGTAGCCCTCACGGCGCAGCATGAAGGAGAGTGCGTCGGAGAAGGACTCCTCGTCCTCCACGACCAGTACGCGGGTCATCGGGGTCCTTCCTCATCTGCCTCGTCGTGCGCGGATGCACCCAGTCCCGCGAGGGAGAGCACGCCGGACTCGCTGCTCACGTTGGCCAGGGGGAACCTCAGGGTGAACGTCGATCCCACGCCTGATTCCGACCATACGGCCACATCACCGCCGTGGTTCTCGCACACGTGCTTGACGATGGACAGGCCGAGGCCCGTGCCCCCCGTTGCGCGCGAGCGTGCGGGATCCGCGCGGTAGAAGCGCTCGAAGATGCGGTCGAGGTCGTGCGACGCAATGCCGATCCCCTGGTCCTTCACGTCGATCGACACCATGCCGCTGTCGGCGCGCGCGGCAACGGCGACCCGCGTGTGGTCTGGAGAGTACGTCACCGCATTGCTCACGAGATTGCGCAAAGCCGTAAGGACCTGCTGCCGGTCGCCCACCATCTCGGCCCCGGGGGCCCCGCTGACGACGAGTTCGATCCCCCGCGCATCGGCGAAGGGGCGCACCTCGTCGACCGCCTGGGCAATCACCGGGTCGATGTCGAAGACGGCCGCCCGGGCGAGCGGGTCGTCACCCTGCAGGCGCGAGAGCTCGATGATGTCGTTGATGAGGGAGGCGAGCCGAGAGGACTCGACGATCATGCGCTGCGCGAAGCGCTGCACGCTGTCCTGGTCGTCCGCGGAGCTCAGGATCGCCTCAGCCAACAGCGCCAGTGCGCCCACAGGGGTCTTCAGCTCATGGCTCACGTTCGCCACGAAGTCACGGCGCACGGCATCGACGCGACGCTCCTCCGCGAGGTCTTCCACCAAGACGACGTATGTCCCCGCCGACAGCGGGGCGACGGTGGCCTTCAAGTCGAGCATGCCTCGGCCGAGCGGCGGGCGACGGACTCGGATCTCGCGCTCCTGGGCCGCCCCCCTCTCCGCACAGGACTGGATGAGCTCATGGACGTCGGCGACCGCTAGTGCGTCGCGGCGTACCAGGCCCAGGGCCTCGGCCCTCGGCGTCGTCCGCAGGACGTTCCCCTCGGCATCCACGACGAGAGACGCCATGGGGAGCACGTTGAGCAGCGCCACCACGTGATCGGGTATCGGACGCGCCCCGGCGGGGGGCACCGCCACGGGGGACGTCGTGCGCGCGGGGCGGCCGGCCATGAGGCCACGATAGGCGCCCGCCCCTGCCGTGCACGCGGGCGTGCGGCCGTCAAAGCCAGGATTGTCCGATCGTTCATCGCCGTGAGGCGTCCGTTCACCTCATGCTCAACATCCGTTCACCTACGCTGTCCACCATGACCCACCGGGAGGTGTCCAATGCGTGAGGCGTTCACGGCGGAGCTTGATGCCATCAGCGATGACCTGGTCCACCTGACCCGCCTGGTGGGCTCGGCCATGAACCGCGCGACCCAGTCCCTGCTCGATGCCGACCTGCGCCTCGCCGAGGAGGTCATCGCTGCCGACGAGCAGGTCGACGTGATCACCGCAGAGACCGAGGAGAAGTGCTTCGACGTCATCGCGCTGCAGGCCCCGGTCGCGTCGGACCTGCGCATTGTCATTGGTGCACTGCGCATCGCCTCGTCGCTCGAGCGCATGGGAGATCTTGCGGAGCACGTCGCGAAGCAGGCACGCATGCGCTACCCCGCGCCTGCCATCCCGCAGGAGCTGCGCGGCACCTTCGCGGAGATGGGCGGAATCGCCGAGGCGATCGTCTCGAAGACAGGCGCCGTCATCGCGACCAAGGACGTCGCGCTTGCCACCGACATCGCGCGCCATGACGAGCAGATGGACCACCTGCACCGTGAGCTCTTCACCATCGTCCTGTCTCCCTCGTGGAAGCACGGTGTCGAGGCGGCGATTGACGTCACCCTGCTCTCACGCTTCTACGAGCGGTACGCCGACCATGCCGTCTCGGTCACCCGCCGCGTCGTGACGATCGTCACGGGGGAGCCCTACGCCGGGGTCACCCTCGACGCCGGCCACTAACCGAGCGGTCCTCTCCCCTCACCGCCCTGACCCGACCTCGCCTGGCGTACGGATCCGGGCCCGCGTGCCCCGGCCCGGGGAATGCGCCACACTGGTGAGCCGTTCAGCCCTCGGGAGGTGACTGTGAACCGACATCTGCGCGACATCCGGCCTCGCCGCGTTGCCGTCGTGTCTCTCCACACCTCCCCCCTGGACCAGCCGGGCACGGGCGATGCGGGCGGCCTCAACGTCTACGTCCTCGAGACCTCGCGTCGCCTCGCCGCAGCCGGCGTCGACGTAGAGATCTTCACGCGGGCCGTGTCGTCGTCGGTGCCTCCCACCGTCGAGATCGAGCCGGGAGTCAGCGTCACGCATCTGCGTGCCGGACCCTTCGAGGAACTCCCCAAGGAAGACCTCCCCGCGCAGATGTGCGCCTTCAGCGCAGGGTTGCTGCGCGCCGAGGCGGGACGCCCCGCTGGGTGGTTCGACCTCATCCACTCGCACTACTGGCTGTCGGGGCAGGTGGGCTGGCTCGCATCCGAGCGCTGGGACGTGCCGCTGGTGCACTCGATGCACACCATGGCGAAGGTGAAGAACCTCGAACTGGCAGAGGGCGATCGGCCCGAGCCTCAGTTGCGCGTGATCGGCGAGGAACAGGTCGTCGACAACGCCTCCCGGCTCATCGCCAACACCGGTGACGAGGCGCGCCAGCTCATCGATCTCTACTCCGCCTCGCCCCAGGCGATCGACGTCGTCCACCCGGGAGTGGACCTATCCGTCTTCTCCCCCGGCGATCGCCTGGCTGCCCGAGCGGCGCTCGGCATCCGACCCGCCGCCCACGTCCTCCTCTTCGTCGGTCGTATCCAGCCGCTCAAGGCCCCCGATGTCCTCTTGCGCGCCGTCGCGCGCATGGTCGAGGCCGACCCGTCCCGCCGCGAAGACCTCGTCGTCGCCATCTGCGGCGGTCCTTCAGGAAGTGGGCTCGAGCACCCGACGGCCCTGGCTGATCTCGCGATCTCGCTGGGCATTGCCGACATCGTCCGCTTCGAGCCACCGACCGACCGCGCCCGACTGGCGCAGTGGTACCGCGCCGCAGATGCGACCGTCGTGCCCTCCTACTCGGAGTCCTTCGGGCTCGTCGCCATCGAGTCGCAGGCTTGCGGCACTCCCGTCGTGGCTGCCGCGGTAGGCGGGCTCCGCACCGCGGTCGCCGATGGCCGATCCGGCCTGCTCGTGCCCAGTCACCATGCCGACGACTGGGCGCGGGCACTGGAGCGCATGACAACCGGCGAGCGCGACCGGCTCGCGAGCGGCGCGCGCGGGCACGCCGAGGGCTTCAGTTGGGACGCGACCGCGCAAGGGCTCATCGACTCCTACTCGCGCGCCATTGGCGAGCACGCCGCACTGCCCCTGGCCGTCGGCACCCCATGACGCCCGGCGGGGCCGTCCGAGTCTCGGCCACGCGCGCCGTCGAGACCGCACTGGCAGAGACCGGCCTGCCGGTGGAACGCACCGACGAGCACACCTTCGTGGTGACCCTCGAAGGCGAGCAGAAGCTCCGCACGACGGTGTCCCTCGCCGTCGGTGACCACGCACTATCGATCAACGCTTTCGTGGCTCGGCGCCCGGACGAGAACGCCGAAGCTGTCTATCGCTGGCTACTCGAGCGCAATCGCAGGATGTACGCCGTGGCGTTCTGCATCGATCACCTCGGTGACATTTACCTGTCGGGACGGACCTCACTCGAGGCCGTGACCCGTGACGAGGTCGATCGGATCCTCGGCTGTGTGGCGGAGTACTCCGACGGATCGTTCAACACCATCCTCGAACTCGGCTTCGCCACCGCGATCCGGCGCGAGTGGAAGTGGCGCGTGGATCGAGGGGAACCCACCGGGAATCTCGAGGCATTCCGGCACCTCGCCGAACAGTCCGACGCAGGCTGACAGACTGGCGCCATGACCGCGCCCTACACCCTGGTGCTGCTCCGCCACGGCGAGAGCGAGTGGAATGCCCGCAATCTCTTCACCGGCTGGGTCGATGTCGGCCTCTCCGACAAGGGACGCGAGGAGGCTGCCCGCGGTGGCCGCCTGCTGGCGGAGTCGGGCGTCCTCCCCGATGTCGTACACACGTCGCTGCTCACGCGCGCGATCACGACGGCCAACATCGCGCTCGGCGAGGCCGGGCGTGCGTGGATTCCTGTCGTGCGCAATTGGCGGCTCAACGAACGCCACTACGGCGATCTCCAGGGCAAGGACAAGAAGGCCACGCTGGAGCAGTACGGCGAGGAGCAGTTCATGCTCTGGCGACGCTCCTACGACGTACCCCCGCCACCCATCGATCCCGACAGCGAGTTCGCGCAGACATATGACCCGCGCTACGCCGCGCTCCCGCCGGAGGCGCGCCCGCGCACCGAGTGCCTCAAGGACGTCGTGCATCGCCTCATCCCCTACTGGGAGGACGTGATCGTCGCCGAGGGGCTGCGTCGCGGGCAGACCGTGCTCGTGGCCGCGCACGGCAACTCCCTGCGCGCACTCGTCAAGCATCTCGACGGCATCTCCGACACCGATATCGCCGCACTCAACATCCCCACAGGCATCCCGCTCGTCTATCGCCTGGACGCCGACCTGAAGCCCCTCGTCCCGGGCGGGGAGTACCTCGATCCCGAGGCTGCGGCCAGTGCCGCCGCCGCCGTGGCCAACCAGGGACGCTGACATGGGGACCGCCCGACTCGAGCTCGAGGATGCGACCCTGCGCGAGTGGACCGCGACGGTCGTGGCGGTCGACCCGGAGCAGGGCATCGTGCTCGACCGCTCGGCCTTCTATCCCGGCGGTGGCGGGCAGCCACCCGACCATGGCGTGCTCCTGTGGGAGGGCGTGCAGACACGCATCGTCGGCGCGCGCTACGGAGACGACGTCTGGCTGATCCCTGCCGAAGGCGACCCGATTCCCGCGGTGGGCACGGCGGTGCAGGGCGCGATCGATGACCCGCGGCGGACCGCGCTCATGCGCACTCATTCCGGGCTGCACGTGCTCTCCGGCGTCGTCTTCCGCGACTTCGGGGCACTTGTGACGGGCTCCAACATGGAGCCACTCGAAGGTCGCCTCGACTTCAACCTCGAGGGGATCCCCGAGGGCTTCAAGGAGTCGGTCGAGGACGCGATCAACGCCGAGGTGGAAGCGGATCGAGCGATCCGCGCGTACTCCCTCGCGCGGGACGAGGCCTTCGCGATCCCCGACATCATCCGCACGGCCACCAACCTGCTACCCCCGGAGATCGAGATCGTGCGCATCGTCGACATCGACGGCCTCGATGTGCAGGCCGACGGCGGCACCCATGTCGCATCGACCCGGCAGGTCGGGCGCATGCGCGTCGTCAAGGTGGAGAACAAGGGCAAGGGCTTCCGGCGCATCCGCGTCGCACTCGAGGACTGACTCCGTGCCCGACGACAGAATTCTCGTGCGCGTGAGTGCAGAGGACCTTCCCCTGCGCGCGCAAGCCCTGCTGGACTCGTCGAGTCCCCGGCCGGCGGGATCGCGCTTCCTGGTCCGGCGCACGCATGCACTGTGGATTCCGGCGGCGTGGCTCGCCGGCCTCCTCATCATCGGGATCGCCAGCCTGCGGGCGACGCTTGCCGCGGGGCTGGATCCGCAATCTGGCGCCGAGCGCATCGTCTACGGGACCCTGGCGGCGATCTGCCTGGTCGGTGCGGCCTTCGCGGCAGGCAAACTCGTGCAGGGAGTGACCGAGCGACGGGCGATTCGACGGGGCCGATACCGGCGGGGACTGCACGTTGTAGGCCGGGAGGGACTGCTCATCGCCGGGCGCGGCACGCACACCTGGGTACCCAGGGACCTGATGCCCGCGCCGATGGAGATCAGCGGTCCCGCGAGCGGTGCCGGTCACTCGCCGTCCTACGCCTTCATCCTGACCGACGACCGCGACCAGATGGAGCGACTGGACTGCGGCATCACGACCAAGAATGCTCTGTGGCTATGGGCAGAGCACGGACAAATGCCCGAGGGTGACGGCTGGACGTGAACCGTCAGCTGGTGATCTCGGCGATGCGCACGCGAACGTCGAAGAGGTAGACCAGCGCCACGACGATGCCGGCGATCCCGATGATGCCGAGCGTGAGGCCCGGGATGAGGCCGGTGAGCATCGCGATGCCGGTGAGCAGCAGCCAGAGCAGCTTGGAGACTCGCCCCACCGCCGGGAAGGCCTGGGCGGGCCGGCGCACGCAGTCGACGAAGGCCCAGATCTTCACCACCCCGAAGACAACCCACAGGACGGTGATGACGAGGTTCTGGGTGAGATCGAACATCCCTCCAACGTACGCGCCCCGCCTGCATTCCGCAGACGGGGCGCGCAGTGGAGATCGCGGATCGAGTGGATCAGATGCCGACGGCCTCGCGGACGAGGACGACCGTGCGCTCGGCGCCATGGGCGACATTGGCCGCCGTCGACTTGGCCTCGCGGGCCACGGTGGTGGCGGTGGACTTGGCCTCGCGGGCGAGGCGCACGGCGCGCTCGCGGGCGTCGACCGTGAGGTCCTGCACCTGCTCGCGGGCATCGCGCGTGAGGTCCGTCACCTGGTGCCAGGCACGGCTGGCCGAGTCCGGGACTGAGACGACGCTCTCCTGCACCGACTCGATGATGTCCGCGACGGCCGAGGGTGCCTCGAACTTCGGCATCTCGAAGGAGCGCACCTCGATGACGGGGATCTCGATGGAGGTGAAGGGCACGGTGCGCGGGGTCACGTTGCTCGAGACGGTGGTGACTGCCTGCTGAGCAGTGGACGCGGCCTTGGCGGTCGTGTCCTTGGCGGTCGTCGCTGCCTTGATCGTGGTGGCCTTGGCGGACGTCGCAGCCTTGGCGGTGGTGTCCTTCGCCGTGGCGGCAGCCTTCGCGGTGGTCGCGCGCGCTGCGGCGACGGCGTTCTTGGGCTTCGCCTTCTCCGCGACCTTCTTGGCGGCCGGCTTCTTGCTGGTCGACTTCTGAGCGGCGGTGGTCTTCTGCGCGGCGGTGACCTTGTGGGTCTCGGGCGTGCTCATGCGATGTCCTCTCGTGGGTCCCGGGGGTTCTCCCCGGCTCGGTTCTCGGCCTGGAAGGCCCGGTAGATCTCCAGCAGCGTGCGCCGCTGCGCCTCGGTCAGGCTGGTGTCGGCAGCGATCGCGTCGACCACGGAGAGACTCGCCTCCGGTCGATCGTCTTCGCTGAGGATCCCGGCCTGGACGTAGAGCGTCTCGGCCGAGATGCGCAGGGCGCCGGCAAGCCGGTTGAGGATGTCGGCGCTCGGGCGACGCAGGCCTCGCTCGATCTGGCTCAGGTAGGGGTTGGACACCCCTGCCGCCGCCGCGAGTTGCCGGACGGACATCTGAGCCTGGTCGCGCTGCTCGCGGATGTAGTCCCCGAGTGCCTCGATGCGTGCCATGACTCCATGGTGCACCGGAAGTGCTTGCAATTGCAAGCGGAGCGCTAGCGGGAGCAAGCGTGAGGGTGGTCACACCTCGAGCAGGGCCCCCGTGCTGAGAAGGAGGCCGACCACCACCACGAGGCATCCCATGAGGCCCAGTGACGCCGTGAGGCCCAGGAGGCGGGGGAAGTCGCCCCTGCGGACCCGCGCCAGCACGGCCAGGTGGGCCACGCCGTAGTAGGTGAGGATGAGCGCCGCGGACAGGGCGAGCGCGAACCCGATGCCTCCGACGACGACGACCAACGCAGCCAGTACGGCGGCACTGATCTCGGCGCGCGCGGGCACCCCGGTGGATGCTTGCACGTGCGACAGGGCCCGCGGGGCGTCACCGCCGCGGCCCATCGCGAAGAGCGTGCGCCCGATGCCCGCAATGAGCGACAGCAGCACGGCACCGGCGGCGACGACCGCGCCGACGCGCACGAGCACCTGAAGTGCCGTGGACCCGACCGACGCGGCGATGCTCTCGAGCGGAGCCACCGACAGGACCAGTCCGTCGGAGACCGCGCGCAGGACCACGGCACCGAGCACGGCGTACACCACGATGATGATGAGGAAGCTCGCAATCATCGCGCGCGGGATCGTGCGCCCAGGGTCGCGCACCTCTTCGCCGAGGACAGTGACGCGCGCGTAGCCGGCGAAGGCGACGAAGAGGATGCCTGCCGCGGCGACCAGGCCCGTCGCCGAAGCAGCCGGGAGCGCCCCCGCTCCAGTTGTCGTAGAGGCATCGCTGATGACCACGCTCACGACGAGAGCGGCGAGCACGACCAGCACGAAGGCCACGAGCACCGCGGTGACACGGACCGACTTCACGATCCCGCGCAGGTCCAGGACCAGTGCCACGGCGACGGCGACCAGTCCGATGAGCCGCTCGTAGCCGGGCCACGCGTAGGCACCGATGGTGAGGGCCGCGGCTCCGGCCGACGCTGACTTGCCGAGGACGAAGGCATAGCCCGCCAACACTCCCGCCGGTCGCGAGAGATACGCGCGGCCGTAGGCGTAGGCGCCACCCGACTCCGGGAGTACGCGCGCCAAGGACGCCGTGGACGTGGCATTGAGGGCCGCGACCACCGCGGCAATCGCCAGGGCGGCGATCAGGGCACTGCCCGCGAGCGCGAATGCGGGTGTCCACGCCGCGAAGACGCCGGTGCCAAGCATGGCGCCGAGCCCCACGACGGTCGCACCGCGCACGCCCAGGACGCGCCGCAACTCCGTCACGCTCAGCCAATCACCGAGACGATCTCGCCCGCCGGCCGCCCGCCCCCGAGGAGCACCTGACGCGACTGCTCGGCGATGACGTCGTTGTCGATGCCGATCGCGCGGAGGACGCCGGCCATCGCGACGGGCCGTGCGCGCCCGGCTCCGTCCTCGATCTTGAGTGCGACGGAGCGCCCGTCCGGGAGCACGACAAGGTAGACCGCCTCCGCGCCCTCCTTGATGAGTGCGCCCGGCAGCGATCGCTGCAGTGCGGCAGCGTCGCGGCGTGTGCCCGCGACCCAGTCGGGGTGCTCGCGCATCGCGGAGGAGACCCGACGCGCGGGCTCGTCATCCGCCGTAGCAATCGAGGCGCCTAGTCGGGCGAGGCCGAGGACGCTCAGGCCGAAGAGGGGTGCGCCGCAGCCGTCGACGGCCACCGCCCACGGCTCCTCGCCAGCACGCTCGGCAGTCTCCGTGCGAATCGCCCGCTGGAGGGGGTGCTCGGTATCGGTGTAGTCGGTGAGGGACCAGTCGTTGAGCACGCAGGTGAAGAGCATCGCCGCATGCTTGCCCGAGCAGTTCATGTACGCCGACGACGGCTGTCCGCCCGCGAGTTGCACGCCCAGGCGCACGCTGTCGTCGATCGGCAGCTCCGGCGGAGTGAGCAGGCTCGACTCGTCGAGGCCCGCCTGCGCGAGGATGCGGCGTACCCCCTCGAGATGGAAGTCCTCTCCGCTGTGCGAGGCGCAGGCCAGTGCGAGGAGTTCGCCTTCGAGCGGCAGGCCGGCGCCCACCATCGCCGTGCCCTGCGCGGGCTTGTTGGAGGAGCGCGGCAGGATTCGCGCGTGCGGGTCACCCCACGCGCGCTCGATCGTGCCGTCGGGTGCGAGCACGACCGCGTGGCCGCGGTGCACGCCTTCGACGACACCGCCGCGGCGCACCTCGACCAAAACTTCGCTCACGCGCGCATCCTGTCAGGTGTCGCTAGCGTGCACCCATGCGAGCGGTGATCCAGCGCGTGGACGGAGCCGATGTCGTCGTGGCCGGCGAGGTCGTCGGCAGCATTGAGGGCCCCGGTCTGCTCATGCTCGTGGGCGTGACCCACACCGATGACGAGGCCATCGCACGGCGACTCGCGCAGAAGGCCTACGACCTGCGCATCTTCGACGGTGCGCGATTCCCCACAGCCGAGGGGTCGCGAGAAGTGTCAGCGTCCGATCTCGGGCTGCCCGTGCTCGTGGTGTCGCAGTTCACGCTCTACGCCGACACGCGCAAGGGGCGGCGTCCCACCTGGGATGCGGCGGCGCCGGGGCCCGTGGCGGAACCGCTCGTCGCCATCGTCGCCGACGAGTTGCGTAGCCGGGGCGCGCACGTGGAGACCGGGCAGTTCGGAGCGGACATGCGCGTGAGCCTGGTGAATGACGGCCCGACGACGATCATCATCGACGTCGACTAGCGACGGAGACAATCGGCTTGACGTCGACTAGCGACGGAGACAATCGGCTCGACGTCGACTAGCGCACGAGGATGACGGGTTCCTGCCCGGCCGCGATGTCACCG
>CAYYZU010000047.1:0-11314 GCA_964476205.1 uncultured Actinomyces sp.
CACGATCGAGTACGACGAGGCCGGTCAGCCCGTGCGCATCGACACCGTCGTGGTGTCGTCGCAGCACGCCAAGGAGGTCGACCTCGAGGGCCAGCTCGCGCCCGAGGTCCGCACGTTCGTCGTCGACCCGATCCTTGAGGGAGTCGACCTCCCCAGCGATGGCTACCGCCTGCTCGTGAACCCCACCGGCCGGTTCGAGGTGGGCGGCCCGATGGGCGACGCCGGCCTCACCGGCCGCAAGATCATCGTCGACACCTACGGCGGCATGGCCCGTCACGGTGGCGGTGCCTTCTCGGGCAAGGACCCGTCCAAGGTCGACCGCTCCGCCGCGTACGCCATGCGCTGGGTCGCCAAGAACGTCGTGGCCGCGGGCCTGGCCAAGCGCTGCGAGGTGCAGGTCGCCTACGCGATCGGCAAGGCGCATCCCGTGGGCGTCTTCGTGCAGACCTTCGGCACGGGCGTGCTGCCCGACGAGCGCATCCAGGAGGCGGTGCTCGAGGTCTTCGACCTCCGGCCCGCGGCGATCATCCGCGATCTCGACCTGCTGCGGCCGATCTATCGCCCGACGGCGGCGTACGGCCACTTCGGCCGGGAGCTCCCCGACTTCACGTGGGAGCGCACCGACCGGGCCGCGGCGCTCAAGGCTGCCGCCGGCGCCTGATCCGACGGGTGGACTGACCCGGGGGATCGTGTCAGGCAGTCCTGGCACGATCATCCCGTGGCGGGTCAGGTGGCGAGGGTGGCGGTCGACGTGCCGCTGGCGCACCTCGACCGGCTCTTCGACTACTCGGTCCCCGATGCGCTCGATGCCGAGGCCCAGCCCGGCGTCAGGGTGCGGGTGCGGTTCTCGGGCCGGCTCGTCGATGGGTTCATCGTCGAGCGGGCGGATACCAGCGAGCACGCCCGCCTCGCCCCGCTCCAGCGCGTGGTGTCGCCCGTCCCGACGCTGAACCCAGAGGTGCTCGAACTCGCCCGCGCTGTCGCCGACCGCTATGCCGGCACGCTCCCTGACGTCTTGCGCGCGGCGATACCTCCGCGGCATGCGCGCGCGGAGGCCCAGGTGCTCGCGAAGGAGGCAACTCCACACGATCTCCCCGATCACGTGGATCTGTCCGCCTGGGACGACTACCTCGGTGGCGAGTCCTTCGCGCAGCGCGTGGCCGCGGGCGAGAGAGGACTGAGGGGAGTGTGGACCGCGGCCCCCGGAGTGGGATCCACCGCCGCGAGCGACTGGCCCGCACTGATTGCGCGCACGGCCCTGGCGGCTGCCCGTCACGGCGGTGTCGTGATCGTCGTCCCCGACGCCCGCGACCTCGCTCGCGTCGCTACCGCGCTTGATGCCGAGGGCGGAGGGGACAACTACGCCACCCTGTCGGCGGACGCCGGCCCACAGCGCCGCTACTCCGCGTTCCTCCGGGTGCTCACCGGTCGGGTGCCCATTGCGCTGGGCACCCGGGCGGCCGCCTTCGCGCCCGTGGTCTCGCCGTCGCTGCTCATCCTGTGGGACGACGGCGACGAGTCGCTCGCTGAGCCGCATGCGCCGGGCTGGCACGCGCGCGAGGTCCTCGCGCTGCGCTCGCAGCTCACCGGTGCATCGCTCCTCGCGGGAGGATTCACGCGTACGGCGGAGACGCAGCAGTGGATCGCAACGTCGTGGGCCGCGCCACTCGCTCCTCGCCGCCCGGTGCTGCGCGCGTCCGCGCCGCGCGTCCTTCCCGACGACGACGGAGCGCGCATCCCGCGACGCGCCTACGAGGCTGCCCGTGATGCCCTGGCCCACGGGCCGGTGCTCGTTCAAGTCGGCCGCAGGGGATACGTCCCCACCCTCTCGTGCCAACGCTGCCGGGCGCGCGCGTCGTGTCCGGCCTGTGGCGGGCCCCTCGCACTCGGGGCGCGCGGGAGCGCACCCACCTGCGGCTGGTGCGGCACGCGCGTGGCTCCCTGGCATTGCCGCGAGTGCGGCGGCGATCGCCTGCGGGCCGTCTCCGTCGGGTCCTCGCGCACAGCCGAGGAACTCGGCCGTGCCTTCCCCGGCGTACCCATCGTCACCTCGACGGGGGAGCGCAGCATCGACCTCGTGGGCGCCGATCCGGCACTGGTCGTGGCCACGACGGGCACCGAGCCGTGGGCATCCGGCGGTTATGCCGCGGTCCTCCTCCTCGACGCATCCGCGCAGTCAGCGCGTGTCGCCCTGCGCGCGGGCGAGGAGACCGCCCGCCGCTGGTTTGCCGCGGCCGCTCTGGCGCGGCCCGGCGCACCCGTCGTGGTCACCGCCGATGCGAGTCTGCCGGTGATGCAGGCGCTCATTCGCTGGGATCCCGGCTGGCTCGCCGCCCGCGAACTGCAGGAGCGCCGGGACCTCGGCCTCCCGCCCGCCGTGCGCGCCGCAACCCTCACCGGCGATCCGGTCGCCGTCGAGGCTGCCGTGCGCGATCTGGAAGGCGCGGCCCGCCTCCTCGGCCCACTGCCCGTCGCGGGCAGTGATGACGCGCGCGCCCTCGTGACGATCGACCGACGACATGGCCCCGACCTCGCTCGAGCGCTGAGCGCCATCGCGTCGACGCGTACCGCGCGCAAGGACGCGACGCGGCTGCACATCGCGGTGGACCCGCCGGACTGGGGCGGGGACTGACGACGAGCGCACCTACACTGGGGGAGACCCGTGGCGTGAAGCCGACCGTCCTGATGAAGGGAGCTCCCGTGGCCGTGCAGTCGATCCGCCTCTTCGGCGATCCCGTGCTGCGCACTCCGGCCGCGGCCGTGGAGACCTTCGACAAGGAGCTGCGCAAACTCGTCCAGGACCTCACCGACACGATGCGCGACGCGCCCGGGAGCGGCCTGGCCGCCCCGCAGATCGGGGTGTCGCTCCGGGTCTTCACCTGGTGGGTGGATGACGAACTCGGTCACCTGTGCAACCCGGTTCTCGATCTCTCCGATGAGACGCAGGAGGGAGACGAGGGCTGCCTGTCGATCCCCGACCTCGCCTTCGACACCACTCGCGCGCGTCGTGTCGTGGCCAAGGGGATGAACATGCACGGCGAGCCGATCACGGTCGAGGGCAGCGACCTGCTCGCGCGCGCCTTGCAGCACGAGACGGATCACCTCGACGGGATCCTCTTCATCGACCGCCTCGACGCAGAGACGCGCAAGGAGGCCATGAAGGCCATCCGTGAGGCCGAGTGGTTCGGCGAGCCGGCCCCCGAGGTGCGGTTCAGTCCCCACACTGTCTCCGCCAAGTGGCTGTGACCGCATGCGCCTGGTTTTCGCCGGCACCCCTGACGTGGCTCTCCCGAGCCTCGATGCGCTGATCGCTTCGCGTCACGAAGTCGTCGCCGTCCTCACGCGACCGCCCGCCCCGGCCGGACGCGGTCGCGCTCCGCGCCCGAGCCCGGTGCAGGCGCGCGCCGAGGAGATGGGCCTGCCTGTCCTCGCGCCCGCCAGCCTGCGCGAGGCAGATGCGATCGCGGCGATCGCCGAATTCGCGCCAGACTGCTGTCCTGTCGTGGCCTACGGCGAGCTCATTCCTGCGCATGCCCTCGCCCTCCCGGTGCACGGGTGGATCAATCTCCACTTCTCGCTGCTTCCACGCTGGCGTGGCGCTGCGCCTGTGCAGCACGCCATCCGAGCGGGTGACACCGAGACGGGGGCCACGACCTTCCGCATCGACGAGGGACTCGACACCGGCCCGATCCTGCTTCAGGAGCGCGCGCGCATCGGCGAGCACGACACGAGCGGCGCACTCCTCGAGCGCATGGCCGTGTCGGGTGCGGCGCTCCTCGTGGCCACGCTCGATGGCCTCGAGGACGGCACCTTGATCCCGCGGCCCCAGCCAGATGACGGCATCACGCTCGCACCCCGCATCGATGTCGACGATGCCCGCATCCACTGGCCTGCGCCGGCCGATGTCATCGACCGGCTCATCCGTGCATCGACTCCGGCCCCCGGCGGTTGGACGACCCTGCGCGGGGCCCGCCTGCGTCTCGGCCCGGTCGACGTCACTGAGGTCACCGACCTCGCTGCGGGTGAGTTGCGCGCGGGCAAGCGCGACGTGCTTGTTGGCACCGGCTCCGCGGCCGTGCGCTTGGGCACCGTCATCGCCGAAGGGAAGCGGCCCACGGCAGCGGCTGACTGGGCGCGTGGGCAGCGACTGGAGCCCGGCGAGGCATTGTCGTGACGAGCGATTCACGAGCGAGCACCAAGCGACCTCGGACACCACATGGGCGAAGGCGCACGGCACGCGGCGCGGCTTACGACCTGCTGCATGCCGTGCACGTCGATGACGCCTACGCCAACATCGCCATGCCCGAGATCTTGGCTCGGGCGGGACTGTCGGCGCGTGACGCGGCACTCGCGACGGAGCTTGCCTACGGCACCCTGCGCTGGCAGGGGCTCTACGACGCGATCCTCGCCGACTGCGTCGATCGACCTCTGGATGAACTGGATGGCCGGCTACTCGACGTACTGCGCCTGGGCACCCACCAGATCGTCAACATGCGCATCCCTGCGCATGCCGCGGTCGGGGAGACGGTGAGCCTGGCGCGGGACGTCGTCGGAGAAGGGCCTGCGCGCCTGGCCAACGCCGTGCTGCGACGCGTCGTCGACGGGGGCGACGTGGAGGCCTGGCAGTCGCGCGTCGCCGTCGGTTCAGATGCGCTCGCCATCGCGACCTCTCACCCGCGATGGATCGTCACGGCACTGGGTGAAGCGCTTGCGCGCCATCGGGGCGCGCCTGACCCCGGTGGCCTGCGCGCACTCCTCGACGCCGATAACACTCCGGCCCGCCCCTCGCTGGTCGCCCGGCGGATGGCTGTCGAGGAACTTCTCGACCTGCCGGGAGTAGAGCCCGGGCGCTGGTCGCCGCTGGCGGCCACGCTCGCCGACGGCCGGCCCGACGAGATGGCCGTCGTGCGCGACGGCCGTGCGGGAGTCCAGGATGAGGGCAGCCAACTCGTCGCGCTCGCGCTCGTCGCTGCGCCCCTCGACGGCCCGGACAAGACGTGGGTCGACCTCGCTGCAGGTCCCGGCGGCAAGGCCGCGCTGCTGGCGCGCTTCGCCCGCGAGCGCGGGGCCCATCTCATCTGCGTCGAGCCACACGCCCATCGCGCGGAGCTCGTGCGCAAGGCCCTCGGCCCCGGTGACGTGGAGGTAAGGGTCGGTGACGGTCGGGACGCGATCACGCCGGGCACGGCCGATCGCGTGCTCCTCGATGCGCCCTGCACGGGAATCGGCGCGCTGCGCCGTCGTCCCGAGGCGCGCTGGCGGCGCACCCCCCAGGACCTTGCCACGCTCGGACCCCTGCAGCGCGGGCTGCTTGACGCGGCCATCGACGCCGCGCGGCCCGGAGGCGTGATCGCCTACTCCACGTGTTCGCCCCACGTCGTGGAGACCGACCTGGTCGTGGAGGACGTCCTCCGCAAGCGATCCGATGCCGAGCTCATCGACGCGCGGCCCCTCCTGCCGGGCGTCCCCGATCTCGGCCCCGGCCCCGTCGTGCGCCTATGGCCGCATGTGCACGGCACCGACGGGATGTACCTCGCCGTCATCCGTCGCCTGTCCTGACTCGCTACCCTGCGCAGGTGGGCATCCAGATCTCTCCCAGCATCCTCTCGGCCGATTTTGCTCGGCTGGGCGAGGAAATCGCGCGCGTGCCCGACGCCGACTGGATCCACGTCGATGTCATGGACAACCACTTCGTGCCCAACCTCACCGTGGGCCTGCCCGTCGTGGAGAGCCTCCTTGGGGCGACGTCCATCCCGCTCGACTGCCACCTCATGATCACCGACCCCGATCGGTGGGCGCCGGGCTACGCCGAAGCGGGCGCGCGCAGCGTCACCTTCCACGCTGAGGCCGTGCACGCCCCTGTCCGGCTCGCCCGGACGCTCAGGTCACTCGGCGCGCGAGCCGGGCTCGCGGTCAACCCCGCGACGCCGATCACGCCGTACGCAGACCTGCTGCCTGACCTCGACATGCTCCTCATCATGTCCGTCGAGCCCGGCTTCGGCGGCCAGCCCTTCCTCGACATGGCACTGCCCAAGATCGCCGAGGCGCGCGAGATGGTGCGCCGATACGGAGGCGATATCTGGGTGCAGGTGGATGGCGGGGTGAGCGAGGCCACCATCGAGCGCTGCGCGGCAGCGGGTGCGGACGTCTTCGTCGCGGGTTCCGCGGTCTTCGGCGCTGACGACCCCGATCGCATGGTGCGGACCCTGCGCGAGATGGCCATCGCCGCCTCGGGGGAGTAGTCGTGGCCGAAGCCATCGAGCGCGAGGCCATGCTGCGGGCGATCGCCCTCGCCATGTCGGTCGACATCCCCGACGGACCCAATCCCCGAGTCGGATGCGTGCTGGTCGATGCCGAAGGCCGGACTGTCGGCGAGGGAGTGCACCGCGGTGCGGGCACCGCGCACGCTGAGGTCGATGCCCTGGCTCAGGCAGGCTCTGCGGCACGTGGTGGGACGGCCATCGTCACGCTCGAGCCGTGCAATCACACGGGCCGCACCGGCCCGTGCAGTGAGGCGCTCCTCGCGGCGGGAGTCGCCCGTGTGGTCTATGCACAGTCCGATCCCCATGCGCTCGCTGCCGGAGGCGCGGATCGGCTGCGCTCGGCAGGTGTCGACGTGGAGGGCGGATTGCTCGCACAGGAGGCCGCCTCACTCAACGAAGCGTGGACCCACGCGGTCACGACCGGCCGTCCCTTCGTCACGTGGAAGGTTGCCTCGACCCTCGACGGTCGCGTCGCGGCGGCAGACGGGAGCAGTCGCTGGATCACCGGGGACGCGGCGCGCGCGGAGGTGCACCTGTGGCGCCGGCGCTGCGATGCGATCGCGGCCGGGACCGGGACGGTCCTCAGCGATGATCCCCACCTGACGGCTCGCGATGGTGACGGGGACCTCGCGGACCGTCAACCCCTTCGGGTCGTCGTAGGCCTGAGCGACATCCCCCCGAGTGCCCACGTGCTCGATTCATCCGCGCCCTCGCTTCACCTGCGCACCCGTGACCCCGCGGAAGTGCTTGCCACCCTGGCCCGGCTCGAGGTGCGCCACCTGCTCCTCGAAGGCGGCCCTCGTCTCGGCGCGGCATTCCTCGCTTCTGGCCTGGTGGACGAGGTCGTCTGGTACGTCGCGCCGATGCTGCTCGGCGCGGGCAGCCCTGCTGTTGCGGACTGGGGCATCACCACTCTGGGCGAGGCCGTGCGCTTGAGGGACGTGCGCGTCGAGCAGGTGGGCGAGGATGCGAGGATCAGCGGGCGCATCTGACGAGGAGGTCCCGTGTTCACCGGCATCGTCGAGGAGGCGGGCGAGATCACCGAGGTGGTCCACCTGCCGGACGAAGCCCTGCGCATCGTCGTGCGCGGGCCCATGGTCACCGAAGGCACCCGCCTGGGTGATTCGATCGCAGTCAACGGCGTGTGCCTCACGGTCACCGAGGTGGCTCACGGCACGTTCGCAGCGGACGTGATGCGGGAGACCCTCGTGCGCAGTTCGCTGCGCGATGCTGGCCCGGGCATGCGCGTCAACCTCGAGAGGGCGGTCCTTCCCACCTCTCGACTGGGTGGCCACATCGTGCAGGGTCATGTCGACGGCACCGGCACGCTGGTCTCCCGGACAAGCTCGGAGCACTGGGACGTGCTGCGTTTTGCCGTGACACCAGCTCTCTCGCGCTACGTCGTGGACAAGGGATCCATCGCCATCGATGGCGTCTCGCTCACGGTGTCGGCGGTCGATGCGGCCGGCTCGTGGTTTGAGGTCTCGCTGATTCCCACGACCTTGGCTCTCACAACCCTGGGAGACCGCGAAGTGGGCGATGTCGTGAATCTGGAAGCCGATGTCATCGCGAAGTATGTCGAGGGCCTGCTGCGCAAGGGCGACGCCCGTGACTGATGCCGCCAACAGCCCCGCCTCCGCCGCGGCTGCACTGGCCGATGGCCGCGTCGTCGTGATCGTGGATGATGGCGACGAACTCGCCGGCGAGCCCGGGGGCGGCGACCTCGTCCTGGCCGGTGCTTGCGCGAAGGCACCTGCCGTTGCCTTCCTGTCTCGTCACGGCGCAGGGTGCGAGCAGGCCGCCATCTCGGGGGATGTCCTGGATCGTCTCGAGATACCTCCCATGGCGCTCGCCGCAGATGGCCGCCCGTCGGCGGCAGCGGTCACCGTCGATGCGCGCTCCAGCGCCAGCGGGGGAGTCACCGCCGAGGATCGTGCGTTGACGCTGCGGCTCCTTGCGGACCCGGCCACGCGCCCTGTTGACCTCGTCCGGCCCGGTCATGTCGCTCCCGTGCGCGCGGTGCCCGGAGGGGTCCTGCGTCGGCCGGGCCGTCCCGAGGCCGCTGTCGATCTTGCGGTGCTCGCGGGGGTCGAGCCCGTCGCCCTGCGCGTGGAACTTGCCACGGACGCCGGCGAGATGCTCACTCCCGGGCAGGCACGGGAGTTCGCCGCGGAGCACGGACTCCCATGCGTGGCGATCAGTGCCCTCATCGCTCACCGTCGTCGAGGTGAGCGTCACGTGGAGCGCGGCGCCGAGGCGGAGCTCACCACCGAGTTCGGCACCTTCCGGGCCATCGACTACCGCAATCGACTCGACGGGATCGAGCACGTCGCGCTCGTCGCGGGCGACATTGGTGACGGCGAGCAGGTGCTCGTGCGGGTTCACTCGGAGTGCCTCACGGGGGACATTCTCGGCTCGCTGCGCTGTGACTGCGGGCCGCAGCTTCAGGCGGCGATGGCGGCTGTGACGGGCGAAGGTCGCGGGGTCGTGCTCTACCTTCGGGGCCACGAAGGCAGAGGCATCGGACTTCTGCACAAGCTCCAGGCCTATCAACTCCAGGACACCGGCCGTGACACCGTCGATGCAAACCTCGACCTTGGTCTGCCGGCCGATGCCCGCGACTACGGCATCGGCGCGCAGATCCTCACCGATCTCGGGGTCCGATCGATGCGGCTGCTGAGCAACAACCCGGCCAAGAGAGCCGGACTCGAGGGGTATGGGCTGTCCATTGCCGAGAGGGTTCCACTGGTCGTGGCGCCCAATGAGCACAATGCGCGTTACCTCGCCACGAAGGCTGCGCGGATGGGCCACGACTACCAGGACAGTGACACCGAGGGGAGCGGGACATGAGCGGCAGCGGTGCAGCCAGCATGAGCACGGACGGCGCTCAGGGCATGCGCGTCGACGTCGTCGCATCGTCCTGGCATGACCCGGTGATGAACGGCTTGATCGCGGGGGCCGAGGCCGTCCTCAGCGAGGCAGGCTGCGTCTGGCAGGTGCACCGAGTGCCCGGTGCCTTCGAACTCCCCGTTGTTGCCGCAGCGTGTGCCCGCGCGGGTTCCGAGGCGGTCGTGGCACTCGGCGTGGTCATCCGGGGCGGCACGCCGCACTTTGAGTATGTCTGCGACGCCGCCACCTCCGGGCTCACGCGAGTGGCGCTCGACACCGGGGTGCCGGTGGGATTCGGTCTCCTCACATGCGATGACGAGGACCAGGCGCTGGACAGGGCCGGACTCCCAGGCTCTCGCGAGGACAAGGGGCGCGAGGCCGCGGAGGCCGCGGTGGCGACAGCGCTGCTGCTGCGTCGCGTGCGCACGCCCTAGGCTGGGCTCATGAAGACCTTCGACGAGCTCTATGCCGAGCTCCAGGAGAAGGCGGCCTATGAGGGCGGCAGCGGCAACACCCGTCGATTGCTCGACGAGGGGGTGCACGCCATCGGCAAGAAGGTGGTCGAGGAGGCCGCCGAGGCGTGGATGGCGGCAGAGCACGAGGGCCGCGAACGCGCCGCGGAGGAGATCGCCCAGCTGCTGTATCACGCTCAGGTCCTCATGATCGCCTCCGAAGTCTCGTTGAGCGACGTCTACGAGCGGCTCTGACATGCTCCGAGTTGCGTTGCCCAACAAGGGCCAGCTCTCCGATCCGGCCCGCGAAATGCTCCGCGAAGCGGGCTACCTCCGTTCGTCGGCAGCCCGCGAACTCGTCGTCCAGGATCCGGACAACGACGTCGAGTTCTTCTTCCTCCGCCCGAAGGACATCGCGGTCTACGTCGGGGAGGGCACTCTCGACGTCGGCATCACCGGTCGCGACATGCTCCTCGACTCAGGAGCTGATGCGGAGGAGCTCGCGACCCTCGGCTTCGGCGGCTCGACGTTCCGACTCGCTGCGCCGGCGGGCATCGCCGCACGCGTGGAGGACCTCGCGGGACGTCGTATCGCCACGTCCTATCCGGGTGTCCTTGCGGCGTACCTCGCCCAGGCAGGCATCGATGCCCGCATCGTGCGTCTCGACGGTGCGGTGGAAAACGCCGTCCGCCTGGGCGTGGCGGATGCCGTCGCGGATGTCGTCGCCACCGGCACCACCCTGCGTCAGGCGGGCCTGGAGATCCTCGGGGATCCGATCCTCGTGAGCGAGGCGCTCGTCGTGCGACGCCGCGGATCGTCTGCGGACCCTGCCGTCGACACGTTCGTGCGCCGATTGCACGGCGTCATGGTGGCGCGCTCCTACGTGCTGGTCGACTACGACATCCGCGCGGAACAGGTCGACGCCGCGTGCGCCATCACCCCCGGCTTCGAGTCGCCCACCATCTCGTCGCTGCACGACCCGGCGTGGGTCGCGGTGCGGGCGATGGTCCCGCGTCGTGATGTGCACCAGGTCATGGACGAGCTCTACGACCTCGGAGCGAGAGGCATTCTCGTCACGGCGATCCACGCCAGTCGCCTGTGAGCGAGACGCCGATGGCGGATTCGCGCGGTCATTCGGTGCAGGGGCGCGGCCGGAGCATCGAGACACCGGATGCGTTCGCGGGAGACGATGGTCGACCTGATCCTCGTTGGGAGGCGGCGTACGCGCACCCGGCCGACGTGGAAGCCTTGCTGCGCGCGGGCGTGCGCCTGCTGGTTCCCATCGTGGCTGTGCTCGACGAAGCGGATGCGGAGACCGGGGCTGACAAGTCCAGTCACATGGCCAGCGTGAGCCTGGTCCAGGCAGATGGGCGCCGCGGCCTCCTGGCCTTCACCGGGATCGAGTCGCTCGCGCGCTGGGATCCGGCTGCGCGTCCGGTGCCCGTGACGTCGCACCAGGTCGCGGCGGCCGCGCTCGAGGAAGGTGCTGACGGTGTACTCGTCGACCTGGCCGGTCCGGTGCGCTTCGCCATCGATGGAGAGCTGCTCGCCGACCTGGCGGGCGTGGTCACGCCCGAGGGGTGAGCCGTTCCCCGGGGCCTCACGCACCGAACGCGGCGCTCACCCAGCACCGCACTCGCTCACGCGTTCACAACCGCGTGTCGGGCCGCCTCAGACGCGGTTCTGGATGCGGCAGGTCGAGTCGCGGGC
>CAYYZU010000048.1:124-11294 GCA_964476205.1 uncultured Actinomyces sp.
CCAAGAAGGCGACGGCCGAGGAGAAGCCGGCCAAGAAGGCCGCCGCCAAGAAGGCGACGGCCGAGGAGAAGCCGGCCAAGAAGGCCGCCGCCAAGAAGGCAACGGCCGAGGACACGTCGGCTGAGGACAAGCCGGCGAAGAAGGCTGCCGCTAAGAAGGCCACGGCAGCTGCCGTGCCGCTCTTCCAGCCGCCCGACCCTAACGCCGTGGTGGAGAAGCCCTCGCGCGCGGCGCGTTCGGCACCCGCCAAGGATTCTGACGAGGCTGGTGAGAGCGAGGAGGGTGGCTCGCGCCGTCGCCGTCGCCGCGGAGGCCGTGGGCGCCGCTCGTCGGGGGACGCCGAGGGCGGCGAGACAGCCTCGAGCACAGGTCCCGACTCCGAGGGTGCCTCCGACGAGGATGAGGGAGACGGGCGCGGCTCGTCGACTCGTCGCCGTCGCCGTCGCCGTCGCCGCGGCCAGGATGCCGGTGGCGATCCCGACGATCCCGAGCGCACGACCGTCCACGTCCGCGAGCCCCGGTCGCGCAGCGACGAGGCCACCGCGCTCAAGGGTTCGGTGCGACTCGAGGCCAAGCGCCAGCGCCGTCGCGAGGGCCGCGATGCGGGCCGTCGCCGTGCCCCGATCCTCACCGAGGCAGAGTTCCTCGCGCGCCGCGAGTCGGTCGAGCGCGTCATGGTGGTCCGCCAGTCCGACGGACGCACGCAGATCGCGGTCCTGGAGGACGGCGTGCTCGTCGAGCACTACGTCGATCGCGGCAGCTCCAACTCGATGGTGGGAAATGTCTACCTCGGCCGCGTGCAAAACGTGCTGCCCTCGATGGAGGCCGCGTTCGTCGATATCGGTCGCGGACGCAATGCCGTGCTCTACGCCGGCGAGGTCAACTGGGACGCCGCTGGGCTCGAGGGCCAGCCGCGTCGCATCGAAATGGCTCTGAAGTCGGGCGATCCCGTCCTCGTGCAGGTCACGAAAGACCCCATCGGCCAGAAGGGTGCGCGCCTCACGAGCCAGATCTCGCTCCCGGGCCGCTACCTCGTCTACGTGCCCGACGGCTCGATGACCGGCATCTCGCGCAAGCTGCCTGACACGGAGCGCACCCGCCTGAAGTCCATCCTCAAGAAGGTCATGCCCGAGGGCGCTGGCGTCATCGTGCGCACCGCGGCCGAGGGGGCGAGCGAAGAGGAGCTCACGCGCGATGTCGAGCGCCTGCGCGCCCAGTGGGATGAGATCGAGCAGGCGGCCGCCCAAGCGCAGCCTCCTTCCCAGCTCAGCGCCGAGCCCGACCTCGCGGTCAAGGTGATTCGCGATGTCTTCAACGAGGACTTCGCCAAGCTCGTCGTGTCGGGTGCGGGCGTCGCCAAGGACGTTCGCACGTACGTCGACTCCGACGCACCTGATCTCGCGGAGCGCGTCGAGACATGGACGGACAACAAGGACGTCTTCGCGGCGTACCGCGTGGAGGAGCAGCTCACCAAGGCGCTGGATCGCAAGGTGTGGCTGCCCTCGGGTGGATCGCTGGTGATCGATCGCACGGAAGCGATGACGGTCATCGACGTCAACACCGGCAAGTTCGTCGGCCAGGGCGGCAACCTCGAGGAGACGGTCACCAAGAACAACCTCGAGGCAGCCGAGGAGATCGTGCGCCAGCTCCGCCTGCGTGACATCGGGGGCATCATCGTCGTCGACTTCATCGACATGGTGCTCGAGTCCAACCGCGATCTCGTGCTGCGCCGCCTCGTCGAGTGCCTGGGGCGCGATCGCACCAAGCACCAGGTGGCCGAGGTCACCTCGCTCGGCCTGGTGCAGATGACGCGCAAGCGCATCGGCCAGGGCCTGCTCGAGGTCTTCTCGACCACCTGCGACTCCTGCGGAGGCCGGGGCCACCACGTCTCCCTCCACCTCCCTGAGGCGGAGGCCAAGCCGGTGATCGCCAAGGCTGGCAAGCGCAAGGGCAAGGGCGTCGACCCCGCCGACGTCATCGCCAAGTCCGCATCCCCGGGATCAGAGGCCGCGGGCTCAGAGGGGGACGCAGCTGAGGGGGAGCCCTCCGAGCCTGAGGTCGCCGAGGGCTGAGACCCGTCGGGTCGGCTGGGCGACCCGGATTGGCTCCCCGAGGGGGCCGTCGGGTAGCCTTGCCCCTCGGCGCTGCGGCGCCCACCGGCCCGTCTGGGCCGACCACCATGAGGAGCACCACGTGTACGCCATCGTCCGCGCCGGAGGCCGGCAGGAGAAGGTCGCCGTCGGCGACGTCGTCGTCATGGACCGCGTCGAGGCTGAGCCTGGCTCCACCGTGACCCTCCCCGCCCTCATGCTCGTCGACGACGGTGCTGTCACCACCGATCCCGCCAAGCTCGCGGGCATCTCGGTCAAGGCCGAGGTCGTCGGTCACGAGCGTGGCCCCAAGATCCGCATCCTCCGCTACAAGAACAAGACCGGCTACCGTCGCCGTCAGGGTCATCGTCAGGACCTCACGCGCGTCAAGGTCACCGACATTACGAAGGCGAAGGCGTGACCCATGGCTCATAAGAAGGGCGCATCCAGCTCCAAGAACGGTCGCGACTCCAACGCCCAGCGACTCGGCGTCAAGCGCTTCGGCGGCCAGGCCGTCAACGCGGGCGAGATCATCGTCCGCCAGCGCGGCACGCACTTCCATCCCGGCTTCAACGTAGGGCGCGGCAAGGACGACACCCTCTTTGCCCTGAGCGCCGGTCGCGTCGAGTTCGGTACCTTCCGCGGGCGTCGCGTCGTCAACATCGTCGTCGACGCCTGACGCTTCGCGGTCACTCGACCGCATGGAAAGGCCTGAGCGATGACCACCTTCGTCGACCGGGTCGACCTCCACGCCACCGCCGGTGACGGCGGGCATGGCTGTGCCTCGGTCCACCGTGAGAAGTTCAAGCCCCTGGGCGGCCCCGACGGCGGCAATGGCGGCCGGGGAGGCAATGTCGTCCTCGTCGTGGACCCCAGCGTCACGACCCTCATCGGCTTCCACCATCGTCCTCATCAGAAGGCGACCAGCGGCCGGCCCGGTCAGGGCAACAACCGCAGCGGTTCCGACGGCGACGATGTCATCCTCCCGGTCCCCGATGGCACGGTCGTGCTCAGCTCCGAGGGCGAGACGCTCGCCGACCTCACCGGCAGTGGAACGACGTTCGTCGTCGCCCGCGGTGGTCGCGGCGGCCTCGGTAACGCTGCACTCGCGTCCCAGAGGCGCAAGGCGCCCGGGTTCGCACTCAAGGGCGAGCCCGGCGAACACCGCGACGTCGTACTCGAACTCAAGTCCGTCGCCGACGTGGCTCTTGTGGGCTACCCGAGCGCGGGGAAGTCGAGCCTCATCGCCGCTCTGTCGCAGGCGCGGCCAAAGATCGCCGACTACCCCTTCACCACTCTCGTGCCCAACCTCGGTGTCGTCACCGCCGGTGACGTGACCTACACGATTGCCGACGTACCCGGCCTCATCCCGGGAGCCAGCGAGGGTCGCGGCTTGGGCCTGGAGTTCCTCCGCCACATCGAGCGATGCTCGGTCATCGTGCACGTCATCGATGCGGCCTCCCTGGAGTCCGACCGCGAGCCGCTCGCCGACCTCGATGTGATCGAGGCCGAGCTCGCCGCCTACGGCGGACTAGCCGACCGCCCGCGCCTGGTCGCCCTCAACAAGGTTGACCTACCTGACGGTCGTCTCGTCGCCGACATGGTGGCGCCGCTTCTCATTGAGCGCGGGCTGCCGGCTTTCGAAGTCTCCGCCATCAGTCACGAGGGTCTGCGCGAGCTCTCGTTCGCGATGGCTGCGCTGGTCAAGGAGCATCGCGTGGCGACCGCTGACGTGACCCCGACGCGCATCATCATCACGCCTCCTGCGGTGGACGACACCGGCTTCGAGGTTCGGCGCGAGGCTCACCCCGAGACAGGCGAGACGATCTATCGCGTGACGGGCGTGCGGCCCGAGCGCTGGGTACGTCAGACCGACTTCGCCAACGAGGAGGCCGTGGGCTATCTCGCGGACCGCCTCGCGCGACTCGGAGTCGAGGAGCGACTCCTCGCGGAGGGCGCTGCTCCTGGAAGCACCGTTGTCATCGGTCCGGGCGACGGCGCGGTCGTCTTCGACTGGGAGCCCACGATCGGTGCGGGAGGCGGGGCGGCGACCGGTCCGCGAGGCACCGACAGGCGCCTGGAGGATTGGTGAGCCCGCGCGCCACGCGCCGGTCGGTGGGCGAGGCGCGCCGGATCGTCGTCAAGGTCGGCTCGTCGTCCCTGACCAAGCCCGGGGGCGGGGGCGATGTCGAGCGCGTCGCACAACTCGTCGATGTCGTTGCCGACCGGCTCGGTGCCGGCAGCCAGGTCATCCTCGTCTCCAGCGGCGCCATCGCGACCGGCTTCCCGATCCTCGGACTCAGTCGGCGCCCACGCGACCTCGCAACCCAGCAGGCCTCGGCCAGTGTCGGACAGGGCGTGCTGCTCGCGCAGTACTCCCTGTCTTTCGCGGCGCGCGACATCACGGTCGGTCAGGTGCTGCTCACCGCAGACGACATGACGCGCCGGGCGCACTACCGCAACGCGCAGCGCACGCTCGAGAAGCTCATCGAGATGGGCGTGGTCCCCATCGTCAACGAGAACGACACCGTCGCCACCGATGAGATCCGCCTGGGCGATAACGATCGCCTCGCAGCCCTGGTGGCGCACTTGGTGCACGCGGACGCGCTGGTGCTGCTCTCGGACGTCGATGGTCTCTACGACGGGCCACCGGGCAAGGGCGAGGCTCGCTTGATTCCCGAGGTTCGCGACATGGCCGAGCTGACGGACGTGTCCATCGGGGGAGTCGGGTCGGGAGTGGGGCTGGGCGGCATGGCCACCAAGGTCGAGGCCGCCCGTATTGCCACCGCCGCAGGCATCCCCGTCGTGCTCGCGCACGCCCGATCCGCTCGTGAGGCTCTCGCGGGCCAGGACACAGGGACGGTCTTCCTTCCCACGGGACGCCGTACCCCCACACGCCTCCTCTGGCTCGGGCATGCCAGCACGCCCCAGGGGCGACTGCACCTCGATGCTGGCGCCGTGCGGGCCGTCACCGTGCGCCGGGCGTCACTGCTGCCCGCGGGTGTGACGCGAGTGGAGGGGGAGTTCACCGCGGGCGACCCGGTGGACCTTCTCGACGAAAACGGCCACACGATCGCTCGCGGACTGGTCAACTACGACTCAGCGGAACTCCCCGCGCTGCTCGGACGATCCACTCGGGATCTCGCTCGAGAGCGCGGACCCGAGTACGAGCGCGAGGTCATCCACCGTGATGACATCGTCGTCCTCACCGGAGCGCCGCGCGACTGACGTCGACCGCACGGGAGGTGGCGCACATGGCGATTCCCCACTCCGAGGCGCCCACCTCCCTGTGGTTCGTCACCGTGACCGTGGCGGGTGATGTCGTGGAGGCGCAGACGATTCGAGCCGGGCTCGAACGTCTCTCGCACGAGCACCCCTTCCTCCTCTCGGGGCGCTACGCCGCCGACCGGGCTGAGGTGCGCTACTGGGAGGAAGGCCCCGACGCCCAGACGGTCCTCGATCTCGCGGTGAGCCTGTGGGGTGAGCACCGCGCCTCCGCCGGACTCCCCGACTGGGAGGTCGTGGGCGTCGAGGTGATCGACCGCGAGACCTTCCATCGCCGGGGGCGCCACCTCGGCCATGGACCGGGGCTCATCGCCGCCGGCGGAGTGTCGCCCCTGTAGGAGCGGCGTACCCTGAGGCCATGTCCGACGACCGCACCGAGATCCTCGCCTGCGCGCAGCGGGCGCGTGAGGCTGCCACCGTCCTGCGCGGCGTGACGCGCGAGCGCAAGGACGCCGCTTTGCGCGCGTGTGCCTCAGCCCTTCGGGCAGAGACCCCGCGCATCGTCGAGATCAATGCCCGTGACACCGAGCGGGCGCGCGAGGCCGGCACCAGCGCGGCGCTCATCGATCGACTCACCCTTGATGCCCCGCGCATCGACGCGATCGCCACAGCGCTCGAGGAAGTTGCCGACCTGCCCGATCCCGTGGGCGACGTCGTACGCGGCTACACGCTCCCCAATGGCCTACAGGTGCGTCAGGTCCGCGTGCCCCTCGGTGTCGTTGGGATCATCTACGAGGCGCGGCCGAATGTCACTGTCGACGCTGCCGGCCTGTGCCTCAAGAGCGGCAATGCCGCCCTGCTCCGCGGCTCCTCCTCGGCACAGTCCACCAATGAGGTGCTCGTCGATGTCCTGCGCGGCGCCCTTGTGGCGAGTGGTCTGCCCGCCGATGCCGTGCAGCTCGTCCCGGGCACATCGCACGAATCCGTCAAGCACCTGATGACTGCACGCGGCCTGGTCGACGTACTCATCCCGCGAGGCGGGGAAGGGCTCATCCGCAGCGTCGTCGAGGGATCCACCGTGCCGGTCATCGAGACCGGCGTGGGCAATTGCCATGTCTACGTCGACAAGGATGCCGATGTCGACATGGCAGTCCGGCTGCTGCTCAACTCCAAGGCGCAGCGCGTGAGCGTGTGCAACGCCGCCGAGACGCTGCTCGTCCACCGTGACATCGCCGACGAGTTCCTGCCAGCCGCCATGGCGGCGCTGCGCGAGGCTGGGGTCACCGTGCACGGCGACGAGGGCATGGTCGCGCAGGCGTCGGCAGCGGGCACCGCATGCGCGCCGGTCACCGACGAGGACTGGGCTGCGGAGTACTACTCGCTCGACATCGCGGCGGGCGTCGTCGACAGCCTCGACGATGCCCTGGCGCACATCCGCCGGTGGTCGTCGGGACACACCGAGCTCATCGTCACCGACTCCCAGTCCGCAGCCCAGGCCTTCATCGCCGGGGTCGATGCCGCGGCCGTCATGGTCAACGCCTCCACGCGCTTCACCGATGGCGGGGAGTTTGGCTTCGGCGCGGAGATCGGGATCTCGACGCAGAAGCTGCATGCGCGGGGTCCGATGGGGCTCCCGGAGCTCACCACGACCACCTACGTGGTCATGGGTGAGGGGCACGTGCGGGGCTAGGCCCGCCCCAGCGGCTAGGCTGGCCTGACGTTCGTCATAGGGACCTGAGTCCCCCGAAGGAGGAGTGCCATGAGCCCGCTCGCCGCCGCCATTGTGGCCTCGGCCGAGGGTGCCGAGGGCACCGTCGTGTCCCCCTATGTCTTTGGAGCCGTCGCGCTCGCGGTCCTCGTCGGCCTGCTCATCGTGACGATGCTCATCAACGTCGACCGCTGACCAGCTGCTCCCCGGGAGTGACATGCGCATCGGGGTGATGGGCGGCACGTTCGACCCGATCCACATCGGCCATCTCGTGGCTGCATCCGAAGTCGCGCACCGCTTCCATCTCGAGCGTGTCGTCTTCGTGCCGACCGGCCAGCCCTGGCAGAAGTCCGATCGCCGCGTGTCAGATCCCGAGGATCGCTATCTCATGACGGTGATCGCCACTGCGGACGATGAGCGCTTCAGCGTCTCCCGGGTCGATGTCGATCGCGACGGCCCGACGTACACCGTCGACACCCTCCGCGACATCCGCACCGAGATCGGCGAGGAGCACGACTACCACTTCATCACCGGCGCCGACGCGCTGGGCGACATCCTTTCCTGGCGCGAGCCCGATGAGGTCCTTCGCCTTGCCCACCTCGTGGGTGTCACGCGCCCCGGTCATGTGCTTGCCGATCCAGGGCTCGCTCCCGGACGCGTGACTCTCCTCGAGATCCCCGCGCTGGCCATCTCCTCCAGTGACATCCGCGCGCGCGTGTCGCGAGGCGAGCCCATCCGCTACCTCGTGACCCCCGGTGTCGAGGCCTACATCGCCAAGGTGGGGTTGTACGCCGGATGAGCGTGGCCCGGCGAGTCATCCTCGTCGCCGTGGGGGCCCTGGTGATCGTCCTCGGCCTGGGTCTGGTCAGCATTGTGCGTTCTGAGGGCGTGCCGTCGCCGGATCCGACCCCGACGCAGGACCAGGTGGAGGAGACGCTCTTCCTGCAGGTCCTCGATGCCGACGGCTACGCACGCGGGAATGTCGTCATCGGCATCGAGCCGCCGGCAACTGACCCGCTCACCGTCTTCCTCGCCGTGCCCGCGAGCCTGCTCGTCGCGGCAGGCGATGACAGCGTGACCCTCGGGTCGACGCCACAGTCGGCCGACACCCTCGCGGCCGTCACCGCCATTGAGGAGAGCCTTGACTTGCGCGTGGATGCGGGACTGCAGCTCGACCGCCTCGCATTCGCCGGCCTCGTGGATGCCGTCGATGGCGTGTGGATCGAATTGGATCGCCCGATCCTCCTGCCCGCCATCGGTGAAGAGGGACGCCTGCGCGTGCTCGGCCCCGGCTGGGTCAAGATGGACGGCATCGCGGCGGCCGATTATGCGGTGCTGCGCATCCCGGGGGAGAGCGAGAGCGACCGCATCGCACGATTCCTCGGCGTCCTCCAGGAAGCAACCGACCGCATGCCGTGGACCGAGGATCAGATGCGCCAGCTACTCACCAGTCTCGGCTCGTTGGCCCAGTCCACGGTGCCCACGGAAGAACTCGTGCCCTTCCTCATGTCGGTGCGCTCCGATGTTTCGTCGTCGCGCGTGCGCACCGAGGTGCTGCCGGTCGAGATCATCCGCGGCGGAGCCCGCCCGGCTTCGGTCGCCGCGCCCGATGCTGATGCCCTGGTCCAGGCGCTCTTCCCCGATGCCCGCGTGAGCGACGATGACGCTGGGATGACAGGCTGATGGCCCACCGACCAGTGAGGACGTGACGAGAGTGCCCGCCACCCCCGAGGCCATCGCGATGGCCCAGGCCGCCGCCGAGGCGGCTGCCGACAAGCTCGCCACCGACATCGTCGCCATCGATGTGAGCGAGTACCTCGTCATCAGCGATGTCTTCCTGCTGTGCACCGCGGCCAACGACCGCCAGGTGCGCGCGGTGGTGGACGCGATCGAGGAGCGCCTCTTGCGCGAGGGCGCCAAGCCGATCCGCCGCGAGGGGGAGAAGGAGAGTCGCTGGGTCCTGCTGGACTACGGCGACGTTGTCGTGCACGTCCAGGTCGCCGAAGAGCGCATCCACTACGCCCTCGAGCGGCTCTGGAAGGACTGCCCCAGCATCCCGCTCGACATCGACACCTCCCGCTGATGCGGCGCATCGCCATCTGGCGGCACGGACGCACGTCATGGAATGCCGAGCAACGCTTCCAGGGCCAGACCGACATTGCCCTCGATGACACCGGACTCGCGCAGGCGCGTCGTGCAGCCGCGATGCTCGCGAGCCTGCCGCCAGCGGCAATCATCTGCTCGGACCTGCTCCGCACGCAGCAGACCGCAGCGCCGCTCGTCGAACTCACCGGCATCGATCCCGTCCTCGACGAGGGCCTGCGCGAGACCTACGCGGGGGAGTGGGAGGGCAAGACGCGACCGGTCCTTCTCGAGGAGTACGGCGAGGACCTGCATCGCTGGTCGGCCGACCCGCACATGCGCGCGGGTGTCGTCGGCGAGACGCGCCTGGAGGTGGCCGACCGCATGGTGGCGGCCGTGGATCGCGGGCTTGCGCTCATCCCGGAGGACGGCGTACTCGTCGTCGTGACCCATGGGGGTGCGGCGCGCGCGGGTATCGGGCGGCTGCTGGGCCTGCCTCCGGAGCACTGGGCGGCGCTGGGTGTCCTGACCAACTGCTCGTGGAGCGTGCTGCTCGAGAACTCTCCGCCGGGACCGGCCTGGCGCCTGCAGGAGTACAACGCCGGGTCGCTGCCGGAGTCGGTGCCCGTCGATGGGGTGTGGCCCGCGGACGATCGATAGCCCCGGGTATGCTTGGCGGGCCCTCAGGGGCGGCGGGGCTGTAGCGCAGTTGGTAGCGCACCTCCATGGCATGGAGGGGGTCAGGGGTTCGAATCCCCTCAGCTCCACGCGCGGCGCATCCGACAGGGTGCGCCGTCTGCATGTGCGGGTCAGGTCGCTGTGTGTCGCGCGAGCATCGGTATCGGCGTGCAGCATCCTGCAGATGAGCGGTTAATCGTTGTCTGTCACTTGATTTCGCCTATTCATGACATGTCTGACTGCGCGGGCGACACATGTTGTTGCGTTGGTACGTTCACGAGTCACTCCACGTCGCTATCGACATGTCGACGTCCACCAGACAGATCGGAGATCCTCCTATGAGACGCGCTGCACTCGCGAGTGCGCTTTCGCTGACAGTCGCACTTGCCGGGTTCACGGCCGCGGCCGCCGGCCCTGCACAGGCCGCCGACGGCATCGGCAAGGTCTGGGGGTGGGGCAATGTCGGATCCCCGTCCCTCGAGATCCCCGCGGATGCGATGAAGGACGTTCAGGCGATCGAGGTCGGCGGCGCTCACGTGCTCGCGATGAAGGACTTCGGGATCTTCGCGTGGGGCTCCAACGCTGCGGGCCAGACGACCGTGCCCGACGACGCGAAGTCCGATGTCATCAGTTTCTCGGCGGGTGCGGACTTCTCCCTCGCGATCAAGAAGCTCGACGAGTTCACCGGCAAGGTGCTCGCCTGGGGCGGCAACGGCAAGGGCCAGACAACCGTGCCTGCCGCTGCGCTCACCCGCGTCTCCGAGGTGGCGGCCGGCGGAGGTCACTCCCTCGCGATCCGCGACATCGACGACACCAACATGGGCGTGGTCATCGGCTGGGGCGACAACGCCGCGGGACAGACGACCATCCCCGCGGGCGCGCAGTCGGGTGTGACGGCGATCGCCGCGGGCGGACAGCACTCGCTCGCACTCAAGAGCGGCGCGGTCATCGCCTGGGGCTCAAATGCCTCGGGTCAGACGACTGTCCCGGCCGAGGCCGGCTCGGGCGTGACCGCCATTGCCGCAGGTGACACCTTCTCTGCGGCCATCGACGCCGGAAAGGTCATCGTGTGGGGTGGCAGCGATGCTGTCCGTGCGGTGCCGACTGAGGCGCAGTCCAACATCGTGGCCATCGCCGCCGGCGGCGGCAACATCGCCGCCCTCACCTCCGGCGGCTCCGTGATCGCCTGGGGCGATGACGCGGCTGTCGCCGACGTTCCCGACGCCGCCAAGGTCACCATCTCTGCGATTGGTGTCGGCTCGGGCGTGGCCTTCGCCATCAGCCAGGCGGTGCAGCCGCTGCCTGTCGTCAACCTCAAGGCCAAGGCCCTCAAGGGTGGTGCGCAGGTGTCGTGGCAGCCGCCGATGGCGATCCTCGGTGCTGTGAC
>CAYYZU010000049.1:0-10989 GCA_964476205.1 uncultured Actinomyces sp.
TCGGGGTGCGCGGTTGACGTCATGCGGAGGTCCTCCGGTTCATGAGGGCGGGTACGAGGGTGGTGCATACGCCATCGCCACGTCCAATCGTGGCCAGGCGCAGAACATGGGATCCCAGAAGGTGCTCGAAGGCCTCGGTCTCGGCCTCGCACAACTGTGGAAAGCGTGCGGCGGCGTGCCGCACGGGGCAGTGATGCTGGCACAGTTGCGGTCCAGTCTCGGTCTCGACCGTGGTCGCCGCATAGCCGTCCTTCACGAGACCGTCGGCCAGGAGCATGAGACGCGTCTCGGTGTCGTGCACGTCCGCGAAGGATGCGCGATGGCGCTCAATGAGCATCTCCGCGCGCTGGCGAGCAAACGCGAGGACGGCCTGCTCGCCGAATGTGCGCTCGATGTAATCCAGCGCCGAGACAGCGAGATCGTCGTAGTCGACGTCGAAGGCATGACTGCCCGCGTCGGTCAGCGAGAACACCCGCGCCGGTCGGCCACGGCCACGCACGGGCGTAGGCCCGAACGGTCGCTGATCATCCGCCTGGACGAACCCCTCCGCTACGAGAGCGTCAAGGTGGCGACGTACGACCGTCGGGGTGTGACCTAGGCGCCCGGCAAGCTCCGAAGCGGTCGCTGGACCGCCGTCGAGGAGCGAGCGGGCAACGCGCTCGGCACCGGGGCTCGGGAATTTCACACCCTTAGTGTGTCGCAAATACGCCGGAGCGCAACATGGGGGGGCTCCCCCGGCCCAGACCACCCGGCGCCTGCGCAAGACTGCCCCCGTGGATGCGGCGCTTCTTGAAGGGGTCCGGGTCTCCTTCCCGGGCGGAAGGGTCGCCCTCGCTGGCCTCAGTCTGGTCGTGCCCCAGGGTCGAGTGACCGCCCTGCTAGGCCCCAACGGCGCGGGCAAGTCCACGACGGTCGCGGTGCTCGCCGGCCTCCTCCAGGCGGACGGGGGCAAGGCGCAGGTCCTCGGAGGACCGCCTGGGCGCCCTGAGGCGCGCCGGCGGCTCCACGTGATGGTCCAGGACGACGGCCTGCCGACGGGGGCCCATGCGGCGGAGATCGTCCGCCACGTTGCCCGCCTGCGGAGCGCTCCGGAGACGGCCACTCCCGTGATCGACCTGCTCGGACTCGATTCGCTCGGGCGCACAACCATCCGGCGGCTGTCCGGTGGCGAACGCCGACGCGTGAGCCTTGCCTGTGCGCTCGTGGGACATCCCGATTTCGTGATCCTCGATGAGCCCACGGCCGGGCTCGACCCCCGCGGTCGGGCCATCGTGTGGGAGGCGATCGCGGGCTTGCGTGCAGAGGGCCGGAGCGTCCTGCTGTGCACGCACCTTCTGGACGAGGCCGAGTCCCTAGCCGATGAGATCGCGATCATTGCGAACGGTCGACTGCGCGCGAGCGGACCGCTCTCGGCGCTTGTCCCGGGCGCCGCCGATGCCGTGACCTTCGACGGCCCCCTCCATCTCGACGTTGCCAGCCTGGTCCAGGCGCTTCCCGAGGGCGCGCGCGCCGAGGAGATCTCTCCCGGCCGCTACCGCATCGAAGGCGGCGCCAGTCCGCAGATGCTCGCCACCGTGGCTTCCTGGTGCGCTCAACATGGAGTGCAACCCCGCAATCTCAGCGTCGGGGGCGAGTCCCTGGCCGACGTGTACTGGCGCCTCACCGAGGACAAGGGAGATCGCGCGTGATCGCCCAGGCCGGCTTCGAGCTGAGACTCCTCCTCCGCAATGGCGAGCAGCTCCTCCTCACCGTGGTGATCCCCGTCGCGCTCCTCGTCGGCGTCTCGCTTGTCCCCGCCGTACCCCTCGATGCTCCCGCCGGGGCCGCGCGCGTGCCTGAAGCCTTGGGCGGCGTGCTCGCCGTTGCGATCATCGCGAGCGCATTCACATCGCTGGCGATCAGCGTGGGATTCGATCGCCGGTCGGGTGCGCTGATCATGCTCGCCACCACTCCGCTGTCACGCCAGGCGATCCTGGGCGCCCGAGCGCTGGCCGCACTGGCCATGGTGGCCATCCAGGTCGTGCTCCTCGCCATCACGGCGTTGGCACTCGGCTGGCAGCCCACGGCGAGCGCACTCGCCCTGCCCGCATGGGTGATCCTCGGTACCGCCTCCTTCGCGGCGCTGGGCTTCGCACTGGGTGGTGCGGTGCGCGCAGAGGCGACTCTCGCCATTGCCAATGCGGCGTTTCTTGTGCTCGTGGCCGTGGGAGGCACGACCTTCCCCGCGTCAGAGCTCCCCGGCCCACTCGCCACGGTGGTATCGGTGCTGCCTTCCTCAGCCCTCGCCGACCTGCTGCGGTGGAGCACCGGTGCTGTCGGCGCGGGTCCTGCCGCCCTGGTCCTCGATGCGGCGCTGGTGCTCGCCTGGGGTGTCGCCGGGACGCTCATCGCCGCGCGCACCTTCCGCTGGCGCTAGTCCTTCGTCGGCATAGGCTCGAACCATGACGGCGGAGACCACCGAGCGCCCCGAAACCCCCCTTGCTTCGTCAGGCCGCGCTCCGCGCTGGCTGCGCGGCATCTTCATCGCCAATCTCGCCGCCCAGATCGCGATCGTGGTCACGGGGGGCATCGTGCGCCTCACGGGCTCAGGTCTCGGCTGCCCCACCTGGCCCGAGTGCGTCGAGGGCTCCTACGTGCCCACGTCGCGCCAGGAGGAGGCGTGGCACAAGTACGTTGAGTTCGGCAACCGGCTCCTCACGTTCGTGCTGGCCGCGCTTGCCATTGCGGCAATCGTCGGGGCCTTCGCGTGGTGGCGCCGGCAGCGTCGTGACGGTTCTGTGGCTCGGGGCCCCGTCCTGGCTCTCGCGGCCATCCCCATCATCGGCACCGTCGTGCAGGCCGTGCTGGGAGGCGTCACCGTGCTCACGGGACTCAACCCATGGGCCGTCGCGGCGCACTTCCTGGTGTCCATCGCCATCATCGCGGGATGCGTCCTCCTCGTGGTGCGGGCCGGCGAGCCGGGCGACCGGCCCGTGACGAGGCTGGTCCGCCCTGAGGTGCGCTTGCTCGGGTGGGCGATCGTGTGGGTCACTCTCGTGGTGGTGGTGCTGGGAGTCATCGTCACGGGCAGCGGACCCCACTCCGGTGATGCCGACACGGAGGCGAGATTCGGCGTGGACCCTCGCACGGTCTCATGGCTTCACGCCGATGCGGTCCTGCTGTTCCTCGGGTTGACCGCCGGCTTCCTCGTTGCGCTGCGTGTCACGCGCGCGCCCGCTCGTACCGTCCGGCTCACTCTTGCACTGCTCGGCGTCGCCCTCGCTCAGGGCCTCATCGGCTACGCGCAGTACTTCAGCGGACTCCCCTGGGTGCTGGTCGCCATCCACATGCTCGGGGCGTGCCTGGTGTGGGCCCTTGCTGTCTTCGTCGCACTGAGCATGCGCGCGCGTGGCCCCGTGCCCGTTGCCGCGTGAGCGATCCGCGCGTCAGCCGCCGATGAAGGGATCGATCGCGACGGCAAGGAACAGCAACGCGAGATACGTGATGGACCAGTGGAAGAGGCGCATGGGGCGCACCTCGGCGATGCCAGAAAGGGCCCTACGGCGCAGCAGGTGCGCCTCCAGCAAGAACACAGCTCCGAGTACGACCGCGGCCACCGAGTAGACCCACCCCATGGGCGCCACGGGGATAAGGGCGAGCGACGTGAGCACCATGACCCACGAGTA
Organism: uncultured Actinomyces sp.; assembly: GCA_964476205.1. Classification (GTDB taxonomy): domain Bacteria; phylum Actinomycetota; class Actinomycetes; order S36-B12; family S36-B12; genus Mxb001. The sequence continues at coordinate 3,666 of CAYYZU010000049.1, forward strand.
GACGACGATGCTGCGCGTCACGGACCGGATGTCCGCGACGACGGGCAGCATCGGCACGCCCGCGGCCGCATAGTCCTCGCGGTAGCGCAGCGACAGTGGCCAGTAATGCGGCGGGGTCCACCAGAAGACGATGAGGAAGAGAATCACGGGCGTCCAATTGAGGGTGCCCGTCACGGCTGCCCAGGCGATGAGCACGGGCATGCAGCCCGCCGCGCCGCCCCAGACGATGTTCTGTGCGGTCCGCCGCTTGAGCAGCATGGTGTAGCCGACGGCGTAGAAGGCGATCGCGACGATCGCCAGAACGGCGGCGAGCGCGTTGGCGAACACGGCGAGGATGACCACGCTCGCCAGCGACAGCAGGGTCGCCAGGACCAAGCCCCCACGAGCGGACACGGCACCGGTCGCCACAGGCCGCGAGTGGGTGCGCGCCATGACCGCATCGATGTCGCGGTCGTACACGCTGTTGTAGGCATTCGCGCCACCCGCAGCCAGCATTCCGCCGACGATGACGGCCAGGGCCGTGACGGGATCCGGCCAGCCCCGGGCCGCGAGGATCATGGTGGGGATCGCGGTCACCAGGAGGAGTTCGATGATGCGCGGTTTCGTGATGGCGATGTAGTCCCGCACCGTGCGCCAGGAGCCGCGCGCGAGGTCGCCGCCGCCAGGTCTCTGCTCGACCTGGGCCATGGCATCCCCTCGGTGGGCCGCGGCAGGTGGACCGCGGGCTAAGGCAATCGGAACTTCCCTTGGCAGTGTAACGATGCTCCCCGCACCAGGGGATTGCCTCGCTAGGCTGCCCGGGTGACTCACACTGAACCGGTCCCCCAGCCGCGACCCCTCGTCGGGGAGGGCCCCCTCACGTGGGACGACGCGGACCGTCGCACTGTCGCGTCGATTCGCGGACTGGCCATGGACGCCGTGCAGCGGGCCGGTAACGGCCATCCCGGCACCGCCATGAGCCTGGCGCCCGCGGCCTACCTGCTCTTCCAGCGCTTCCTGCGCCACGACCCGAGCGACCCGTCCTGGCTTGGACGTGATCGCTTCGTGCTGTCCTGCGGTCATTCCAGCCTGACGCTCTACATCCAGCTTTTCCTGTCCGGCTACGGCCTCGAGCTGTCCGACCTCGAGTCGTTCCGCACCTGGGGCAGCCTCACCCCCGGACATCCCGAGCACGGCCACACGGTCGGCGTGGAGACCACGACAGGACCCCTCGGACAGGGCATTGCCACTGCTGTCGGCATGGCCATGGCGACTCGCTACCAGCGGGGCCTGCTCGATCCAGACGCACCCTGGGGATTCAGCCCGTTCGACCACCGAGTCTGGGTCATCGCCTCCGACGGCGACCTGGAGGAGGGGATCTCCGGAGAGGCGTCGTCCCTTGCGGGGGTGCAGCGCCTGGGCAATCTCACCGTCATCTGGGACGACAACCACATCTCCATCGAGGGCGACACGGCGGTGGCATTCACCGAAGACGTCGTCGGTCGCTACGAGGCCTACGGCTGGGATGTGCACTACGTCGGGATGACACCGGACGGCGACATCGACATCCTCGCGCTCAACACCGCACTCGAGGCCGCCGTGGACCAGCAGGAGCGCCCGACCTTCATCGCCATGCGCAGCACCATCGCCTGGCCCGCGCCACATGCCCGCAACACCGCGAAGGCGCATGGGGCGGCTCTCGGCGCGGACGAGGTCGCCGCTACCAAGGTGGCTCTCGGTCTCGACCCTGCCCGCGACTTCCAGATACCTGAAGGGGTTCTCGACCACGCACGCGGCGTGGTCGCGCGCGGCGCAGCACTGCACCGCGAGTGGGACGTCTCCTACCAGGCCTGGCGCCGCTCCCACCCCGATCGTGCGGCCCTCTTGGACCGGCTTCTCGCCCGCGAGTTGCCCGCAGGGATCGCCGGCGCCCTTCCCGTGTTCGAGGCGGGTACGTCGATCGCCACCCGCGCCGCGTCAGGCCAGGTGATCAACGCCATCGCGGACGTCATGCCCGAGTTCTGGGGCGGATCGGCGGACCTGGCCGAGTCGAATAACACCACGATCGAGGGCGGGCTGTCGTTCCTGCCCGCGGGCAGCGGGGGGCGAGACTCCTCCCCCTACGGGCGCATCATCCACTTCGGCATCCGCGAGCATGCGATGGGCGCAATCCTCAATGGCATTGCCCTCGAGGGACTCACGCGGCCCTTCGGCGGCACGTTCCTCGTCTTCTCCGACTACATGCGCGGATCCGTGCGCCTCGCCGCACTCATGCAGACCTCCGTGGTCTTCGTCTGGACCCACGACTCGGTCGGGCTCGGCGAAGACGGTCCCACGCACCAGCCGGTGGAGCACCTCTGGTCGCTGCGGGGCATCCCCGGACTGGCGATCGCCCGACCCTGCGACGGCAACGAGACCGCACAGGTATGGCTCGAGGCCCTGAGGCGCGCGACACCCACGGGGCTCGTGCTCTCGCGCCAGGGGCTGCCCGTCATCGACAGATCGACGCATGCACCGGCCAGCGAGGCGGCACGGGGTGCCTACGTCCTCGCTCCAGCATCGGCCAAGGCCCGCGCGATCGTGATCGCGACCGGCTCCGAGGTGAGCGTGGCGCTCGCCGCGAGGGACATCCTGGAGTCGGAGGGCGTGCCCACCTCGGTGGTCTCCGCCCCCTGCCTCGAATGGTTCGACGAACAGGACGCCGACTACCGCACCTCGGTACTCCCCGACGACACAGCAGTGCGCGTCGCCGTGGAGGCTGGCGCGACGTACGGCTGGTGGCGCTACGTCGGATCCCGAGGCGCCGTCGTCGGCATCGATCACTTCGGGGCCAGCGCCGACGGGGCACTGCTCTTTGAGAAGTTCGGAATCACGGCCGACGCCGTCGCCGCATCCGTGCGGAGCCTGCTGGCCCAGGAGGGAACATCGTGACCGCACCCCAGTCCCTGGTCGACCTCACGCGCGCGGGTGTCTCCATCTGGCTCGACGACCTCGATCGCGGTCGCATTGAGTCGGGCGACCTCGCACGGCTGATCGACGACGACGAAGTGCGCGGAGTGACCACTAATCCCACGATCTTCGCCAAGGCGCTCTCGGGGGCGGGATCTGCCTACGCCTCACAGGTGCGCGAGCTCGCGGAGTCCGGCGCCTCAGTCGACGACGCTGTGCGCGCACTGACGACCACCGACGTGCGCGATGCCTGCGACGTCTTCTCGGCCCTCTGGCGCGCCTCCGACGGCGTCGACGGACGCGTGTCCATCGAGGTCGATCCCCGTCTCGCACGCGACACCGATGCCACGATCCTCCAGGCCCGCCTGCTCCACGGGATGGTTGATCGAGACAACGCCCTCATCAAGATTCCCGCGACTGCAGAGGGCCTCCCTGCGATCACGGAGACTCTTGCGGCCGGCATCAGCGTCAACGTCACGCTCATCTTCAGCATCGAGCGCTACTCCGAGGTCATCGACGCATGGATGACGGGCCTCGAGCGCGCCCATGCGCACGGTCATGACCTTTCCGGCATTCAGTCAGTCGCGTCGTTCTTCGTGAGTCGCATGGATTCGGAGGTGGATGCGCGCCTCGCTGCGATCGGCACACCCGAGGCCCTGGACCTGCGCGGCAAGGCCGGCCTCGCGAGCGCACGCCTCGCCTGGGGGGTCTTCGAGCAGGCCATGGATTCGCCTCGCTGGAAGGCCCTTGAGGCCCTCGGCGCCTGGAAGCAGCGACCCCTGTGGGCATCCACCGGCGTAAAGGACCCCGCATTCCCGCCGACCATGTACGTCATGGGGCTTGTCGTCTCGGGCTGTGTCAACACGATGCCCGCAGCCACTCTCGACGCCTGCGCCGCATACACCGGCCCAGTGGTCGACACGGTGACCGGCACCCAGGCGGCATCCCAGGCCATCTGGGACCAGCTCACCGCGCTGGGCATCAACGAGCCCGAGGTATGCCAGAAGCTGGAGGACGAGGGCGTGGAGAAGTTCGACGCCTCGTGGGCAGAACTGCTGCACACCGTGCAGCAGGCGCTCGATGACGCACGGCACTCATGACCAATCCTCTGCGCGACCCACGCGATCGGCGACTGCCGAAGGTCGCCGGCCCGTGCGGGCTCATCCTGTTCGGTGTCACCGGCGACCTCGCCCGCAAGAAGATCATGCCTGCGATTTACGACCTCGCCAATCGCGGCCTGCTCCCGCCCGGCTTCGGCCTGGTCGGGTTCGCCCGGCGGCAGTGGGACGACGAGGACTTCGCGCAGGAGGTGCACGACGCTGTCCGCGAGTACGCCCGCACTCCCTTCCGCGAAGAGGTGTGGGCCCAGCTCTCCGAGGGCATCCGATTCGTCGAAGGCGACATCTCCGACCCGGCGGCCTACGCAGAGCTGCGGCGCGTGGTCGAGGAGGTCGACCAGCAGCGCGGCACCATGGGCAATCACGCGTTCTACCTTGCGATCCCCCCGAGCCTCTTCCCCGTGGTGGTGAAGAACCTCAAGGACAGCGGCCTCACCGAGCGCCACGGCCGGGAATGGCGACGCGTGGTCGTGGAGAAGCCGTTCGGCCACAACCTTGCCAGCGCCCAGGCGCTCGACGACGTGCTGAGTTCGGCCTTCGCCCCTGACGAGATCTTCCGGATCGACCACTACCTCGGCAAGGAGACCGTCCAGAACATCCTCGCGGTGCGTTTCGCCAACACGATGTTCGAGCCCATCTGGAATGCGAACTACGTCGACAACGTGCAGATCACCCAGGCCGAGGACATCGGCGTCGCCGGGCGTGCGGGCTACTACGACGGCATCGGAGCCGCTCGCGACGTCATTCAGAATCACCTGCTCCAGCTCCTGGCACTCACAGCCATGGAGGAGCCCCTCTCCTTCCGCCCGCACGAGGTCCGGATGGAGAAGGAGAAGGTGCTGAGCGCGGTCACGGTTCCCTCCGACATCGCCGCTCACACCGCCCGCGGCCAGTACGCGGCGGGATGGCAGGGAGGAGTCCCGGTCAAGGGCTTCCTGGAGGAAACGGGAATCCCACCGGATAGCACCACGGAGACCTTCGCGGCTATCCGCGTCACGGTGGACAACCGACGCTGGGCGGGCGTGCCGTTCTACCTACGCACCGGCAAGCGCCTCGGCAGGCGCGTCACTGAAGTAGCAGTCATCTTCAAGCGCGCCCCGCACCTTCCCTTCGACACAGCCTCCGTCGGCGAGCTCTCGGACAACGCCCTGGTCTTCCGTATTCAGCCGGATGAAGGGGTCACCGTGCGTTTCGGCTCCAAGGTCCCCGGCACCGCAGGCATGGACGTCCGGGACGTCACCATGGACTTCCAGTACGGCGACTCCTTCGTCGACACGAGCCCCGAGGCCTACGAGCGCCTCATCCTCGACGTCCTGCTCGGGGAGCCGCCTCTCTTCCCCAATAGCACCGAGGTCGACCTCAGTTGGCGCATCCTCGACCCGATCCTGGACGAATGGTCCACGCAGGGCCAGCCGGAGCCGTATGCATCCGGCGGCTGGGGGCCGACCTGCGCCTACGACATGATCGCGCGCGACGGACGCGTGTGGAGGCGACCATGATCCGGCTCGAGGACACCAGCGGCGGCGACATCGCGCGCGCCATCGCCGAGGAGCGCCACAAGATGGGATCGCCCGCGACCGGAATGGTCCTCACGATGCTGATTCTCAGCGACGAGGAGTACGCCTCGGACGCGACGGAGGCCGCGGTCCTCTCGGCTCGCCAGCACCCCATGCGCATTCTCACTCTCATCCCGCGTCCCGGCCGGGGACCGGACCAGATCGATGCACAGGTGATGGTCGGCGGGGACGACGGACCCGGCGAGGTAGCCATCGTGCGTCTGCGCGGAGATCGCGCCGGTCACGCCAACTCCGTGGTGATCCCGCTCCTGCTGCCGGACACCCCAGTCGTGTCCTGGTGGCCCACCGATCCCCCGCCCGTGCCCGCGGACGACCCCATCGGCCGCCACAGCCAGCGGCGGATCACCGACCTCGCCACGAGCGCGGATCCCATTGCCGCACTGCGCGAGCGTCAGGCGGGTTACGTGCCCGGCGACTCCGACCTTGCCTGGACGCGTCTCACTTCCTGGCGCAGTGCCCTCGCCTCGCTCCTGGATGATGGTGCCACGACCGCAACGGGGGCCTCGGTGGAGGCCGAGGCGGACAACCCCAGCGCCATCCTGCTTGCCGCCTGGCTGCGCTGGGCTCTGGAGGTCCCCGTGGAGCTCACTCCCGTGGCAGGACCGGGGATCACCCAGGTGCAACTCGACACACGACAGGGCGTCATCACGCTGGCACGGCCAGACGGCGCCGTCGCGACGCTGTCACGCCCCGGCGTACCCGATTCCACGATCGCTCTTCCCCGCCGCGGCCTACCTGATCTCCTCAGCGAGGAGCTCCGTCGCCTCGATCCCGACGAGGTCTATGGCGACGTGCTGCATTCGCTCGGAAATTCCCTTGGCGCGGTCTCATGACGACGCGTGTCGAGGTCTTCCCCGACGAGGAATCGGGCGCGCGGGCGGTGGCCGACGCCCTTGCGGCCCGGCTCCGGCCCACCGGGACGCATCACATCGTGCTCACCGGAGGTGGAATCGGCACTCGCGTGCTAGCTGAGCTCGCCGCCTTGTCGGACAGCATCGACTGGCAGCGAGTGCACGTGTGGTGGGGTGACGAACGATTCCTCCCGCCCGGCGATAGCGAGCGCAATGAAACCGGAGCCCGGGCGGCACTACTGGACGTCGTACCTGTGCCTGCGGACCACGTGCACATCATGCCCGCGGATCACGGTCAGGGGCCGGAGGCAGCAGCCATGGCCTACGCCGACGAGCTTGCCGACGCATCCGAGGATGGCTTCGTCCCCGATTTCGACGTCGTCCTGCTGGGCATGGGCCCGGAGGGTCATGTCGCCTCGCTCTTCCCCGGCATGCCAGCCCTCCGCGCTTCGGGGTCGACCACCGCGGTGTGGGACTCGCCCAAGCCGCCTCCGACGAGGCTCACCCTCACCCTGAACGCCATCCGCTCCGCGCGCGAGGTCTGGGTCGTGGCCGCCGGAGAGGCGAAAGCCGGGGCGGTCGCCATGGCGCTCGCCGAAGGCACCACCGCGCAGGAGTGCCCCGCCGCCGGGGCGCGGGGTCGAGCAGGGACGATCTTCTGGCTGGACCGCGCGGCCGCCGGTCAGTCCTAGGCCCGGGCTGCGGGCCTAGGAGCGCCGCAGTTTCTCGAGGGCTTCCTCGAGGATGGCCGCGCCGTCGGCGTCGCTGCGACGCTCCTTTACGTAGGCCAGGTGAGTCTTGTACGGCTCGATCTTCGGGGGTGCGGGAGGCGCCTGCTCATTCTGGCTGG
>CAYYZU010000050.1:0-10726 GCA_964476205.1 uncultured Actinomyces sp.
TGGTGGAAAACACACAAGTGTTGTGCAAAGGCACAGCCATTGTCCTACCTACAGCTCTCTGTAATGGAGCCATAAGTTGGTACCATCATTACCTACCCTCTGCTCGCTTGACAGGGTCGCCGGACTTGAAGATCCCCGATCCGACGAAGACCCCGTCGGCGCCCAGCTGCATCATCATGGCTGCATCGGCGGGGGTGGCGATGCCGCCCGCCGTGAAGAGCACCACGGGCAACCGGCCGGCTCGAGCGACCTCAACCACCAGGTCGTAGGGGGCCTGGAGCTCCTTGGCCGCCACATAGAGCTCGTCCTCGGATCGCGCAGCGAGTGCGCGGATCTCGCCCAGGATGCGCCGCATGTGCGTGACGGCATTGGAGACATCGCCCGTGCCCGCCTCGCCCTTGGACCGGATCATCGCGGCGCCCTCGGTGATGCGACGCAATGCCTCGCCGAGGTTGGTGGCACCGCAGACGAAGGGGACGGTGAAGTTCCACTTATCGATGTGATTGGAGTAGTCGGCAGGAGTGAGGACCTCGGACTCGTCGATGTAATCGACACCGAGGGACTGGATGACCTGGGCCTCAGCGAAGTGACCGATGCGCGCCTTGGCCATCACGGGGATCGTGACGGTCTCGATGATGCCCTGGATCATGTCGGGATCGGACATACGCGCGACGCCACCCTGCGCGCGGATGTCTGCGGGTACGCGCTCGAGCGCCATCACGGCAACGGCTCCGGCGTCCTCCGCGATCTTGGCCTGCTCGGGGGTGACGACGTCCATGATCACGCCGCCCTTGAGCATCTCCGCCATGCCCCGCTTGACGCGGGTGGTGCCGGTGGCGTGGCTGGGGGAATCCGACACGGTGACCTCTCACGACAGTGGGCGCCGCGACGGCCGCGGCTCCGGCCCATGCTAGTCGGGTCCCCCCGAGCCGGCAGGCCGAGGTGAGGGGCGCCTCAGGTGATCTTGGGCTTCATCGCCTTGTCGAGGAAGACGACCCACTCCTGGCCGATGGCGAAGGGCATCTGGGTGCCGTCCGGGAGCATGAATCGCGTGCCGTCGTCGAGCGTGGGGCGCTCCCATGTCACCGACCACATCCGGCCGTCACGGAGGACGATGGCGGCTCCCTTGCCCACGGTCTGGATGTAGGGCGTCACGCCGCCGTAGCGGTCGCCGTAGCCGGAATCAGACTGCTCGACGGACTGCAGGACCACCGTCGCCGCCCGCTGGGGGCCACCCTCGGTGGAGCGCGACTCCTCGCCATTGAGGCCGACGATGAAGTCCCCTGCCTCCTCGTCCCAGGTGAACGACACTTCCGAAGACGGCCACGTCGCGGTCACCGTCGACACGGGCGTGCCCCCGACGGGAGGCTTCTCCGAGAAGACGAAACCGATATCGCGCGCCAACTCGGCGTCGGGCGCAGCGGCGAGCAGTGCGCGAGGGTCGGCCATGTGGTCAACGGGCGACGGGCGCCCGGGGTCGTTGGTGAACGCTGAGTAGGCCTTCTCCGCTGATACGTCGTAAAGGTTTGCGGCGGCGATGACGGGCAGGAGCTTCGATTGCGCACCCGAGTTGGAAAAGGCGACCTTGCCGAACGGCACGAGGATGTCCATGTCGCTAATGCGCGCGGAGCGCACAGGGCCGATCACGTCGGGGATCTGCGAGTTGAAGATTGCGATGAATCGCGTGAGGTCCCATTCGACCTCGGTGACATAGACAAGGTCCGCCGCGCGCAGGCCGGCATGCGGCTGTGCCGGACGGGTGTTATCGACCTTGATGGCCAGCACCGGCTTGCCCTCGCCTCCTGGGAGTCCGGAGAAGGGCGAGGCACCCGGCGGAATGCCATCCGAGGGCGTCGGCAGAGCCGAGGGGCTTGCTGACGGCGAGGCGCTGGTCTCGCTGGGACTGGGCGTGGGGCTCGACGACACGGGGGCCGCATCTCCTCCGCCGCACCCGACGAGGAGGAGCGCACCGACGGCGAGGGTCACGGTGAGGCGCATTGATCCAAGGTACGTCGGAGTCACCGCTCAACGCGCGGTTAGGCCGGGCGGCGGCGTGTCGTCCATCTCGACCGTCTCAGGCCATGGGGTGTGCCCAGCGAGGCGGAACCACCGCACGAGGCGCTGTCGCCGGACCTGACGACACGCACGCACAGCATCGTTGTGGAAGCGACGGGACAACTGCACACGCACGCATGTCCGGCGCAGATCGTCGAGCATGGTCGGGTCGGCGGCAGCATCGCGGAGTTCCTCCGCTTCCTGGGAATCCGGGATCGCCTCCACGAGCACGCGCGTGAGGTCGCTCTCGGCAAGACCGCGTGCCACGACGTCATCTTCAGAGGCAGCGCGCGCCCCATGCGCGGAGTCCGCCAACACCACGGCCGTGGCTGGATCGAAGACCCCCGATGACGCCATGTCCAGGGCAAGCGCCGAGCGGCGCACGAGTTGCGTATCGAGCGCATGCAGTGACGTGTCGATTCGACGGTGAAGACGGTCCAGGCGTCCCGCCGTCATGCTCAGGTAGAAGCCGACGAGCAGGACCACGGCAAGCGCCGCGATCATCCACCACCAAGCCCCCATCACTCGGCCACCGAGTCGCTCGCCCGACGGCGGGCGAGTCGGCCGACGATCTGGCCGCGCAGGTCCTCACGCACCGTGCTCTGGCCCGCCGTCACACTCGCGTACACGTCGATGAGATCGCCGGCGACCGTGCGCCAGTCGTACGCCGTCACGCGCCGCGATCCCGCCTCCACCAGCCGCGCCCGCGCCGCGGAGTCGCCTAGGAGGTCCACCACCGTGTCCTCGAGTGCTGCCGCATCGCCCACGGGAAAGAGCACACCGCACCTGCCGCCGTCCAGGACACGGGCGAAGGCATCGAGGTCGCTGGCCACGACCGGCGCCCCGGCAGCCATCGCCTCGAGCAGGACAATCCCGAAGGACTCGCCCCCTGTGTTGGGGGCGACGTAGGCATCTAGGGACGCAAGAGCCCGCGCCTTCTCGCCCTCGTCCAATCGGCCGAGGGCGATGATTCCGGCGCGCACGTCGTCGGGCACGTCTGAGAGCACGTCGTCAGGGTCACCGGGCCCGATGAGCACCAGGGTGGCGTCGGGCACACGAGCGCGGATCCCGGCGAAAGCCTCGAGCAGGATAGGCAGGCCCTTGCGTGGCTCGTCCATGCGGCCGAGGAAGCCGATAGCGGGACCACTCCATTCACGCAACGGCTGCGCGCCCTCGTAGTGGTCGACGCGGACGCCGTTGGGGATGAGGACGGCGTCGCCACCGAGGTGGTCCACGATGGTGCGCCGTGCGTGCTCGCTCACAGCGACGAGAGCGGAGATCTTCTCCAGGGCGGTCTGGGCGAGGTAGTACCCCGTGATGAGCACCCTCGACCTCTCGATGGACGAGTGCACTGTCGCCACGATGGGACCTCGGGCCGCCCAGCAGGCGAGGACCCCCAGCGACGGAGCCAACGGCTCGTGCACGTGCAGCACGTCAAAGTTGCCCTCGCGAATCCACCGCCGGACGCGCGCGGTCGCCTTCACGCCGAAGGTCAGTCGTGCGACCGAGCCGTTATAGGGCACCGGGCGCGGTCGACCGCCATCAACGGCGTAGGACGGGAGCGCGGCAGGGTCCTCAACGGGCGTGATGACGCTGACAGCGTGACCCATCTCGATGAGAGTCTCGGCCTGGTCGCGGATGTGGGCCTGCACTCCCCCGGGCACGTCCCAGGCATAGGGACACACGATGCCGATTCTCACGCGGCAGCCCGTCGTGTCACATCGCTCAGCCAGAGCCTCTGCATCATGTGCCAGTCCTCCGGGTGCGCCGCGATGTTGTCGGCAAATGCATCCGCCATGGACTGAGTGAGTGCGGCGGTCCGCTCCTTGCGACTCACGCCTTCGGGATGCGGGAGCGCGCCGGTGACTCGCCCCTGCAGGCCGCCTTCGACGTACCACAGCCCGACGGGCATGAGCGGAGCGCCCGTGAGCAGCGAGAGCATGGCGGGGCCGGCAGGCATGGAGGCGGTCTCTCCGAAGAAGTCCACGGGAACGCCGCTCCCGGACAGGTCCCGATCCGCGACGAGGCACACCAGTTTCCCCTCCTCGAGACGACGGAGCAGGGTGCGGAACGTGTCGTCGTCACCGTGCGCAAGCACCTCCATGCCGAGCGACTCCCGATACGCCACGAACTTGTCGTAAAGGCCCTCAGGCTTGAGTCGCTCCGCGACCGTGACAAGGCCGCCGTAGCGATCGCATGCCCATGCGCCGGCATGATCCCAGTTGCCACTGTGACTCGACACCATGACGGCACCGCGCCCCGCGGCCACGGCGGCGTCGAGTTCGTCGAGGCCTTCCAGCAGATCGAACCTCTCCCGCAGTTGCTCGTGACTCCAAGCAGGCAGCCGGAAGGCCTCGCTCCAGTAGCGCAGGTAGCGCCGTACTCCCTCGTGCGTCGTCTCCTCCAGCGTCGCAGATCGCGCCTCCGGGATCACTCTCGCAAGGTTGGCGCGCAGCTGGCGGACACCCGGCCCGTTCTTGCCGTACGTGCGGTCGGCCAAGGCTCGGAAGACCCGATCGACGACGGGCTCGGGCATGCGCTTGATTGCCGCCCAGCCGACCCCAAAGCCTAGGTCCGTGGCCGTGTCGGACAGGCTCACGCGCCGCCCCCACCGGGGGCCTTCAGCTGCCGGCGCACCGCCACGATTCGCTGGATGACCGTGATCACGCTGAGGACGGCGAGCACACCGAGGGCGATGGGCAGCACATAGGGCACCCCGAGGCCAGCAAGGAGCGCTGCAAGCAGCACCACGATGAGTCGCTCTGCTCGCTCGGCAATGCCGACATTTGCCGTCGCCCCAACTGCCTCGGCCCGTGCCTTGGCGTAGGAGATGACCTGCCCGCCGACGAGGCAGGTGAGTGCGGCCGCGGTGGTCCACGGGTTGCCCGTGGCTGCCGCCCACAGGACCAGCGCGCCGAAGACGCACCCGTCGGCAACGCGGTCGAGGGTGGCGTCCAGGAAGTTGCCCCAGGGCCCTGCGCGGCCGGAGAGTCGCGCCATCGTGCCGTCGAGCAGATCCGCAATGACGGAAAGGCCAATGATGAGGACACCGGGCACGAAGTCGCCTCGCGGGAAGAACACGAGCGCAGCGGTACACGTGATGAGGGTGCCCACCACCGTGACGGCATCCGGGGAGACGTGGAGTTTGAGCAGCAGCCGCGCGATGGGCTCCAGCACGGCGGTCGAGACCTTCCGCGCCGCCGGGTTGTTGAGCACGGACACTCCTCGGCCGTGGGGCCACGGCACTGTCGTCGCCGCTTCGGCGTGTGCCGGCGATTCCGGCAGCGCCATCCTACGGCGCAGGGACGCATGAGGCGGAAGTCCCTTGCGCCCGGGTCGGTCGGGGAGAAGGGTGAGGTCCGCAGGTCTGCCCGACTTCCGGGTTGGCTTCCGCAGACCCACGAGGGAGGGCACCGTGACCATGACCGCCCCGATCGACCCGGCGCGCATTCGCAATGTGGTCCTCGTTGGTCCAAGTCACGCCGGCAAGACAACTCTTGTGGAGCGACTGGCGCTGGCAACCGGTGCGATCAATCGACCAGGCACCGTCGAGGACAGAACGACCCTGTCGGACACCGACGCAGCCGAGCACCGCCAGCAGCGGTCAGTTTCGCTCAGCCTGGTGCCCCTGGAGTGGGAGGGCGTGCGCATCAACCTCCTTGACACCCCGGGATACGCGGACTTTGTGGGCGAGGTGCGCGCGGGATTGCGCGCGGCGGACGCCGCCCTCTTCGTCGTGTCCGCGGTAGACGGTGTCGATGCAGCGACAGCCATGCTGTGGGACGAGTGCGCCGATGTCGGCATGCCGCGCGCCATCGTGGTGACGAAGGCGGATCGCGATCGAGCAGACGTGGAAGGGACGTTTGAAGCCTGCCGGGCAACGCTCGGTGAAGGCACGGGCATTCATCCGCTGTACCTTCCGATGCACGCCGACGACGGCCACGTCGCGGGTCTGATCGGACTGCTCTCGCAGGGCATCCGCGACTACTCCGATGGTGTCCGAGTGGACCGCGATCCCGATCCGGAGCATGTCGATCTCATTTCGGACGCCCGCGCGGGACTCCTCGAGGGCATCATCACCGAATCGGAGGATGAGGACCTCATGGAGCGGTTCCTCGGCGGCGAGGACATCGCCTTCGAGGCCGTCGTGGCCGATCTCGAGAAGGCCGTGGCGCGCGGGCACTTCTTCCCCGTCCTCTTCACCGCCACCGCACCGACGGGCTTCGGCATGGCCGAGCTCCTCGAGGTGATCACACGAGGATTCCCGTCTCCCCTGGAGCATCCGCTCCCCACCGTTACCGCACCCGACGGCAGTCCGCGGGAACCGCTCGCCTGCGACCTATCGGGCCCCCTGTGCGCGGAGGTGGTGCAGACATCGTCAGATGCCTACGTCGGGCGGATCTCACTCGTGCGGGTGTTCTCTGGCACGCTCCACCCCGACGCCACGCTCCACGTGTCCGGGCACTTCCTGTCGGACCGAGGGCATGAGGACCACGACGTGGACGAGCGCATGGGCGGAATCAGCATGCGCATAGGAAAGGCAGTTGAGCCCATCGCGGCTCTGGGGGCCGGCGATATCGGACTCGTGGCGAAGCTTCCGCACGCGGAGACCGGCGACACCCTCTCCTTGCCCGAACTGCCCCTGCTCATCGAACCGTGGACGATGCCCGAGCCGCTTTTGCCCGTGGCGATCCTCGCTCATGCTTCGTCGGACGAGGACAAGCTCACGGCAGCGCTGGCGAGACTCGTGGCCGAGGACCCGACTCTGCGACTGGAGCGCAATGCCGGCACTGGCCAGATCGTCCTGTGGTGCATGGGCGAGGCCCACGTCGATGTCATCATCGATCGCCTCTCGAGCCGCTTCGGGGTGACCGTCGATAGCGAGCCTGTGCGCGTCTCCCTCCGCGAGACCTTCGCCGGTCCCGCGCGCGGCCACGGGCGACTGGTGAAGCAGTCAGGCGGGCATGGGCAATTTGCCGTGTGCGACATCGAAGTGGAGCCACTGGAATCGGGCAGTGGTTTCGAGTTCATCGACAACGTGGTGGGCGGGGCGATCCCCAAGCAGTTCATCCCCTCGGTGGAGAAGGGCGTGCGAGCCCAAATGTCGAAAGGTGTCTCGGCGGGCTACCCCGTGGTGGACATCCGCGTCACCCTGGTCGACGGCAAGGCGCACTCGGTCGACTCCTCCGACATGGCGTTCCAGACGGCGGGCGCGCTGGCCCTCAAGGATGCGGCGGAGGCCGCGGGGGTCACGCTGCTGGAGCCCATCGACGACATCCGGGTCGTCGTCCCCGACGAGCACGTGGGAGCCGTGATGTCCGATCTCTCCGCGCGCCGTGGCCGCGTCACCGGCACCGAGGGGATCCCCGGCGGTCGCACTGCCATCAGCGCGGAGGTGCCGGGGCTCGAACTCAACCGCTACGCCGTCGACCTGCGCAGCATCGCCCACGGCACGGCGACGTTCACACGCCGGCATCACGGCTACGAGACCATGCCGGCCCACGTGGCACAGGGCCTGGCGGCCAACTAGGCGATCAACCCACCGAAGGCCACGGCTCGGGCGCGCGACCCGTCTCCCGCGCGCCCAGATCGGCATCCGCAGATCCGGAGTGGCGCATGACCCACTCCTGCGGCTCGATCGGGAGGTAGCGGTGCTCCGCTCGGCGGACGATCATGACGTCGCCCGCCATGACCTCCACGCTGCAGACCCCCTCGGGAAGGGCGAACTGGAGGAGACCCCGTCCGCCGCGCACGAAGTGCACCTCGTCCACGGCATTGACGTGCCACGCACCCATTCCTGCGTGCTCATCGCCCGGTGCGGGCGGATCCGCCACCACCACCGCACGGATCTCGCGCTCGTCGGGCTCGAGGACCGCCGCCACGATCTCCGCAGGTGCGTCCTGGCCGGGAGCGTGGACGAAGCTCACGCCGGCGGCCGCGAGCTCAGCTTCGAGATCCATCCCGCCAGGTCCACTGATGATCGCCACGTCATGCTCCTTTCGTTCACACCGCTTGACGCGTCAGTTCGACGCGTCCCAGGCCTCCGCGAGGAGAGCTCGAGTCTCGTCAAGGAGCTGCGGCATCGTCTTGGTGTGGCCCACCACGGGCAAGAAATTCGTATCGCCACCCCATCGCGGCACGATGTGCTGGTGAAGGTGTCCCGCGATGCCCGCGCCACCGACCTTGCCCTGGTTGATTCCGATGTTGAATCCCTGTGCACGCGTGACGAGCCTGAGGACCTCCATCGACCGCTGCGTCAGGGCGCCGATCTCAGCAACCTCGGCCGGGTCGAGCTCGGTGTAGTCGGCGACGTGCCGGTAGGGACACACCAGCAGGTGACCAGCGTTGTAGGGATAGAGATTCATGACGACGTAGGCCACGTCGCCCCGCACCACGACGAGCCCCTCGCTCTCCGGCAGCCCGGGAGCGCGGCAGAACGGACACTCCTCCCCCGGGCCGTCATGCGCCGGCCGGCTCTCACCTCGGAGATAGGCCTCGCGGTGCGGCGTCCACAGTCGCTGCCAGCGATCCGGCATGCCACCGTGGTCGAGCGCCGAACCCTCGGTCATGACGGTGCGCTCTCCACCTGCTGCCGATCGCGAACCGCCGCAACGATCTCGTTGACCGCATCGTCGATCGACACGCCATTGCGCTGGCTGCCGTCGCGATAGCGGAAGGACACGGCACCGGCAGCCATGTCGTCGTCTCCGGCGATGAGCATGTACGGCACCTTCGACTTCTGCGCCGTGCGGATCTTCTTCTGCATCCGATCATCGGCATCGTCGACCTCGATGCGAATCCCGTGCTCACGCAGGCGCGATGCCACCTCGTAGAGGTAGTCAACATGCGCGTCCGAGACGGGAATCGCCACGACCTGGACGGGTGCGAGCCAAGGAGGGAAGGCGCCGGCGTAGTGCTCGAGCAGCACCGCGAAGAAGCGCTCGATGGAGCCGAAAAGCGCTCGGTGGATCATCACCGGGCGCTGACGTGTGCCGTCAGGTGCGGCGTACTCCAGGTCGAACCGCTCGGGCAGGTTGAAGTCGAGCTGGATCGTGGACATCTGCCAGGTGCGTCCGATGGCGTCCTTGGCCTGCACGGAGATCTTCGGACCGTAGAACGCCGCACCGCCCTCGTCGAGGACGAGTTCGAGGCCCTGCTTCTCGGCGGCCTGGCGCAGCACCTCGGTTGCCTCTGCCCAGACCTCATCCGAGCCCACGGACTTCTCGGGATCGCGCGTCGACAGTTCGAGGTAGAAGTCCTCGAGACCGTAGTCGCGGAGCAGGTCGAGGACGAACGTGAGCAGCTTGTCGAGCTCGTCGGCCATCTGCTCGCGCGTGCAGTAGATGTGCGCATCGTCCTGCGTGAAGCCGCGTGCGCGGGTCATGCCCTGGACGACTCCGGACTTCTCGTAGCGGTACACGGTGCCGAATTCGAAGAGTCGGAGCGGCAACTCGCGGTAGGAGCGACCGCGCGCATCGAAGATGAGGTTGTGCATCGGGCAGTTCATCGGCTTGAGGTAGTAGTCGAATCCCTGCCGTCGCACGGTGCCATCGGCGTCGACCTCGGCGTCGAGCTGCATCGGCGGGTACATGCCCTCGGCGTACCAATCGAGGTGGCCCGACTTCTCGAAGAGCGCGGACTTCGTGATGTGCGGGGTGTTGACGAACTCGTAACCCGCCTCCTCGTGGCGGCGGCGCGAGTAGTCCTCCATCACACGGCGCACGACCCCGCCCTTCGGATGGAAGACCGCCAGCCCTGAGCCGATCTCCTCGGGGAAGCTGAAGAGGTCGAGCTCGGCGCCGAGCTTGCGATGGTCGCGCTTCTCGGCTTCCTCGGGGAAGGTGAGATAAACCTGGAGTTCTTCCTTGGAGGGCCAGGCCGTGCCGTAGACACGCTGCAACTGCTCATTGGCCTGGTCGCCGAGCCAGTAGGCGGCGGCCGTGCGCATGAGCCGGAAGGCGTTGGGCGGGATGAATCGCGTGTCGGGCACGTGTGGGCCCCGGCAGAGGTCCCCCCAGCAGGTCGCGCCTGACTTGGCTTCCACGTTGTCGTAGATCGTGAGCTCGGCGCCGCCGACCTCCATGACCTCCGCGCCCCCCTCACTGCCGATAAGCCGCAGCTTGAAGGGCTCGCCCGCGAGCTCTCGCTTCGCCTCGGCGTCGGTGACGACGCGTCGCGAGAACCTCTGGCCGGACTTCACGATCTCCTGCATGCGCTTCTCCAGGACCTTGAGGTCCTCGGGCGTGAAGGGCCTCTCGACGGAGAAGTCGTAGTAGAAGCCGTCTCGCACAGGCGGTCCGATCCCGAGCTTGGCCTCCGGGAAGGTGTCCTGCACCGCCTGGGCGAGGACGTGGGCGGTCGAGTGGCGCAGCACGGCGAGACCCTCTGGGGTGTCGACGCTCACGGCCTCGACGACATCGCCGTCACGCAGGGGCGTGGCCAGGTCGCGGAGTTCGCCATTGATGCGGGCTACGACAACCCGGCGGCCATCGGCGATGACATCTCCAGCGGAAACCCCCTCGGCGACCTCGGTCGACCGAGGTCCATCGGCGGTGGCGATGGTGACGGTCGGCACGGATCCTCCCCGGTGAGGCGCTGCAACTCCCGCGGGAGCGCAAGAGTCCGGTGGGCGATACTGGGTTCGAACCAGTGACCCCTCGCGTGGGAAGCG
>CAYYZU010000051.1:0-10579 GCA_964476205.1 uncultured Actinomyces sp.
ACCAGCGAGACCACGACGAGCACACCGACGGTCCACACGTGCAGACCCCACCACTGGTAGAGCGCGAAGGCCACCAGGAGCGCGACGGCTGTCGCACCGACGAGCGACAGGCCCGTCCGTAACGAGCGATTGAGCGACAGGGCCACGGTGATAACCGCACCCGCAGCCGCGGGCACCGGCGCCGAGATGCCCAGCAGAAGTGCCGCCACCCACGCGGTGCACGCCGCGAGTGCCGTGATGCCGATGAGCCAAGCCGTGGGCCATGTGCGGGCGGCACCACGCAGCACCCGCTGGCTCAGGGATCCCTCGGGTGCACGACGGACCGCCCGGTCAAGGGCATCCTGGATCAACCGGGAGATATCGCGCACGAACGTGCCCGGTGTGCGCACAGACGTGCGCATGCCCTTAGGCGTAGTCGTGGCGAGCATGATCCCAGGGTCCCTTCCTGCCGAGAGCGGCTCAGCGCCACCCCCGGGAAGGGTGACGGCGCTCACCCTCGCGAGGTTCCCCGCGTGCCTAGGGCACGACGCCTTCCGCGTGCCTACGGCACGACAAGCACGGGGATGTCAGATCGCTCCACGAGCTTGGGGGCCACGGCACCGAAGAGGGCGGCTCGGATGCGTCCCGACTCGCCATAGCCGACCACCAGCATCCGCGGCTTGCGCTCCTCCATGACCGTCTCGAGAGCGCCGACCGGATCGGCATCCACCAGGATCGCCTCGGCGTCCACGCCTGCCTCGCGAGCCTCCAGCACCGCCTCGTTCACGACGGGCGCCAGTTCCTCGACGATCGCCTCCTCCGTGATGTCGTACTCCTCGCCCATGCCTCCCGCGGGGGCAACGCCGCACACGACGAGGAGTGTCTCCTCGAGGTCGCGCGCCAGCGCAATCGCGGCGCGCAGGGCATGTCGTGCGCTCTCGCCGCCGTTGTATCCCACCGCGAGGCTCATCGCTCGTCTCCTCCCTCGTTGACCGGCACAAGATTCGGATCGACCACGCTCGGACGCTCCTTCCAGAAGACAGTGTCAGCGATGCGCGACGACACCATGAAGATGGCTCCCACGACGAAGAGGAAGATCCCGATGACCAATGGCGGCCCAAGCCCGAACCATGACACCCCGCCGTAGGAGTTCTCCGGATTGGACATCTCGATGGCCGACAGCACAAGGAGCCAGATGAGCAAAGCCGCACCCACCACCGGTCCTAGCCCGATGAGCAGGAAGGCCTTCGCACTCTTCAGGAGCATCCTGCGGTAATAGACCGCACAGGCAATCCCCGTCAACGAGTAATAGAAAGCAATGAGCAGAGACAGGGCGGTAAGCGAGTCGAAGAGAGCATTCTCACTGATGAAGCTCACCGCGACGTACCAGACGATGGCGATGATCGCGACCCACCACGTGGAGACTGCCGGCGTCCGGTGCTTCGCAGAGATGCGCCCGAAGTACGCCGGGATCGCGGCGCGCCGCGCCATCGACAGCGCAGTACGAGACGCCGGGATAATGGTTGTCTGGGTCGATGCCACGGCGGAGATTGCCACCGCGAGGAGGACGATCCATCCGAAGCCGCCCAGCGCCTCCTGCGCAATCAGGGCGAAGACCATTTCCTCCTCGCCCGCGTTATCAGCGAGGAAGGCCGGACCGACAAGCATGAGCACGGCGACGGCCACGCCCACATACGTCGCCAGCAGGATGAGTGTGGACAGGATCGCCGCCTTGCCTGGAGTCCCCGACGAGTCGGTGGTCTCCTCGTTGAGGTTGACCGCGGACTCCCAACCCCAGTAGGCGAAGACCCCGAGGAGGAGTGCTGACGTGAGGGCCGCCGTACCGGCGGCGAAGGGGTTGATCCACTCCACACTTGGTGTTGCCGCACCCGGTAGGCCCTGGCCGCTGGCGCCCTTGTAGATCGCGACGACGGCGAAGATGATGAGCGCGACCACCTGCGCGATGTTGAGGACGGTCTGCAGACGCCCAGACAGCTCGGTGCCGATCACGCAGATCCACGTCATCACGAGGATGAGCACGATGGCAAGACCCATGACGAGAGCATCGTTCGCCGCGAGTTCGCTCTGGCCGAACATCAGCAACGCGAACCTCACACCGACATCCGCGAGTGATCCGACCACGAGCACGCCGGTCATGGCAATCGCCCAGCCACCCATCCAGCCGAACCACGGTCCCATGGCCCGCGTCACCCACGAGAAGGTCGTGCCGCAGTCGGGATCGACCTTGTTGAGGAAGTAGAAGGCACTCGCGATGAGGAGCATCGGGACGAACGAGGCCAGTAGCGCGCCTGGCGCGGCGACTCCGACGAGCACGACCACCGGACCGAGGATGGCCGCCAGGGAGTACGCCGGCGACGTGGCGTTGAGGCCGATCGACACCGCATCGACGAAGCCGATGGCATTGGCCTCCAGCCCAGGCTGGACTTGGGGACTTTCACGGGTGTCTTCGGCCACGGTCCCATTCAACGACCAGGAGACGCGCCTGTCCGGCGAATCTCCGCATAGCCTTCGTCCATGCGCGCTGTCTGCTACGACTCACTAGGGGGACCGTGGCGATCCGCGGAGGTGGCCGACCCGTCGCCACCCCCGGACGGAGTGGTCCTGCGCGTCGAGGCCGCCGGTCTGTGCCGTAGCGATTGGCATGCGTGGCACGGCCACGACAACGTTGCGACCTTCCCTCACGTCCCCGGCCATGAATTCGCTGGCACCATCGCAGACGTCGGCCCCGAGGTCACGCGATGGAGGGTCGGCGATCGCGTGGCCGTGCCCTTCGTATGCGCGTGCGGCCGCTGCCTCGTCTGCGAGTCCGGCAACCACCAGGTGTGCCCGCATCAGTGGCAGCCTGGATTCGACGGATGGGGCGGATTCGCGGAGTACGTCGCACTCCCCGCAGCCGACGTCAATCTCGTGAAGTTGCCGCATGATGTCTCCTTCGACGTGGCCGCTGCACTGGGCTGCCGAGTCGCCACGGCCTATCGCGCAGTCGCCACCATCGGACGCGTGAGCGCCGGGGAGGAAGTTGCCGTGCACGGCGCCGGTGGCGTGGGCCTCGCCGCGCTCGCCATCGCGCGGGCACTGGGGGCCCGCGTGATCGTCATCGACCCGTCGCCCGCCGCCCGCGAAACAGCCTTGCGCCTCGGCGCCGCGGCAGCCCTCGAGCCCGCACCCGACCTCGTCGAAGCAATCCGCGACGCCACGTCAGGCGGACCTCACCTCTCCATCGAGGCAATCGGCGACGACGTGGCGTGCCGGACATCAATCGCCAGCCTGCGACCGCGCGGTCGCCACGTGCAGGTGGGTCTGCTGCCTGCCGGGACGGCGGTCGATCCCGTCCCCATGCACAAGGTCATCTCGCGGGAGCTCGAGGTGCTCGGCAGCCACGGCCTTGCCGCTCATGACTATCCCGAGCTACTGGATCTCGTCACCTCCGGGCGACTGCGACCTGACCTGCTGGTCGCACGCACTATCAGCCTTGATGAAGTGCCCGATGCCTTCGCCCTCATCGGCACCCCCGATCAGCCCGCAGGGATGACGCTCATCCACCCCCGCTGACCTCCGTCAGCGGGGCCAGTGCGCGAGCGTCTCCAGATACATGTCGCGCACACGCTCGACCTCGTAGTCGATATCGTCGCGATTCCAGTCCTTCGTCGGCACAGGTGGGAGCACGGCGACATCGAGCGTGCCTGATGAGATGAGCACGCCGTGAGAGGGCATGAGCTCGCCCGCATTGCGGATGACGACGGGGACGATGGGTACCCCGGCCTGCATCGCCACGTGGAAGGCACCTTTCTTGAAGCGCCCGAGACGCGGCGTGGCCGATCGCGTGCCCTCGGGAGCCATGGCCAAAGACCGGCCATTGCGGAGTGCCTCAACTGCTGGCGCAAGCGCCTTCTTCGCTTCCTCGGTGTTGGTGCGGTCGACGAAGGCGACATCGGCCAACCAACCCAGGGGTGCGAACATCGGGTCCGTCTTAAGTTCCTTCTTCGCTACACCGGTGAAGTCCGTGCGCAGGAGTGACGCCATGATGATCACGTCGAGTTGGCTCTGGTGATTGAAGATGAAGACCGCCGGCCGCGCCGCCCAGAGGTTCTCGGCTCCGCGCACGTCCATGGAGATGCCCGCGGCAGCGAGCGCCAGCTCGGATCCCACCGAGGCGGTGATCTCCACAGCGGTACGCCGATCCCGATTGACGAGTCCGAGGCCCAGACCTGCAGCGAGTCCCGCGACTACGCCACCGTAGGCAGCGACGGATCGCACGACCAACTCGGGAGTGAGGTGTTGAGGGCGAGACAGGCGCGCAGTTGGCCATCCGCGCTCCTGCGCGGCAGCGGCTAGGCCGTCGGCGGGATTGAGCGGGCGCGGATTGCCCACCGTGGCGAGGTAGGCGAGATCCTCCGCGCCGTTGCCGTAGGCAAAGGATCGCGCCAAGTCGATCCCGCGGTCCGCCGCGAACTCGCGCACCGCCTGAGCCTTGGCGTCACCCCAGAGGATCGGGCCATCAACGAAGCCCGTGAGCACGCCATCGCGGCTCTCCATGCGCGTGCAGAGGATGTCGTCGATGCCGAGGTCGCGCGCGGCCGCTTCGACCTGGAAGGAGAGAGCCGACGAGGCAATCACCACGGTGTGGCCGCGCGCCTTGTGTGCGGCGATGAGCATGCGCGCCTCGGGGAAGATCATCCCCGCGATGTTCTTGCGGAAGAGGCGCTCGCCCATCTTGTCGATGTCTTCGGTGGAACGACCGCCCAGAGCACCGACGCCGATCTCGACGAGTCGGTGGACATCTCGGCCACGCACCTCGACATTGACGCTTTCCACGAGTGATCGCAAGAGCTCGTTGGTGCCGACATCACGCGCCAGCAGGCGATCACGGAAGTAGGCAACGGCTGAGTAGCCGTCGATGAGGGTCCCGTCGAAGTCGAAGAAGGCAGCGATCTCGGGGCCTTCGGGCGAGGCGTCAACCTCGGCGACCAGTCCGTCGATATCGGGCACGCTCAACGCCTCCGCATGATCCTCGAGATGGTCCGCCGACCATCGCCTTCGATTTGAGCCATGGCTGCGCGACGGACGACGCCTATGCGCTCGACGGCCGCCCGAAGCTCGTCCCGGAAGGCCTCGCGCCGAAGGCGGAGATCCTCGCCCCCGACCGCGAGGAGGCCTCGATTATCCGCGAGTTTGAGTGCCCCCTGCATGAGATCCCGTGAGATCGACTCGGGGCTGTGCAAGCGATGCATGAGCCAGTCCTGCTTGGCGATACCCAGGCACTCCTGCACGAGCGCATCCTGATCGATGGGCGCCGCCGGTTCGCGGTCGGCAAGCCGGGACGCGACCACCAGGTACGCCTCCAGGAAAGGGCCGATGATGCGGTGCGAGACATACAGGTGTGTCTGATCGAGCGCCTTGAGGACCCCGTCGTGGTCCAGTTCCTCGCCAGCCCATCCCGGCCGCGCGAGATTGACCTCCGATCGAATGTCTTCGGCAAACTCTCGCTTGCGGGGGAAGAAGAACTCGAACTTGAGCAGGTCGCGCAATTCCAGTGCCGCCGCCCAGGTCGCGTCCACCACGTCTCCGCCCGACTCAGCCGCAGCGAGCAGGGCGTTCTCGGCGATGGCCCGGTAGACGAACCAGTGGGCGAGGGTGTTCCGGTAGAAGGCTGCCTCGTGGTACCGATCGGGCGCAACCGCGAAGACGGGCTCCAGGCCTCCGTCGTAGACCTCGACGACACCCTCGCGCTGCAGAGTGCGCAGAGCAGTGCGCAGGCCGTCTGGACGCGCGAGGTCGATGTCCGAGGTCAGCGGCAGGTGCCGCTCGCGGACGTAGGCGAGAAGCGGATCGAGTACGTCGAGTAACTCGCCCAGGGTCAGCGCCCGTCCCTCGTTGTCGAGGAGCGCAAAGGTAATGAGGGCTGACGGCGTGATCGGTGTCGCCGCGTTGATCCTGTTGGCAATATCGAAGGCCACGCGCGGCACCACCGTCACCGGGTCATCTGACCCGGCACGCTCACGGGCATCGGCCAGGCTCTCGAGCAGGGAGAGGGGCTCGCCGAAGCGCACGTGCACCTGGCCACGGCGGGCCGACTGAGCGCGCGCGAATCCGTAGAGCCAGCGCAGACTCTCCGGGGTCTTGCTGCCTCCGCCATCCTCAAAGGAGATGGCCTCGACCTCGTGCTGCTGGTCGTAGACGATGGATACCGGGATGAAGTAGACGTCCTCACCGGGAGGCGACAGCGGGTCTGCGCAATTCTCCGCGAAGGCGTCGATCAGGTAGCGCAGCACACCCATGCGCGGTGGCCGGAGTTTGCCCGTGCGGGTGCGGCCGCCCTCGAAGTACCACTCAAGGTTTGCGTGCTGCTTGAGCAGGCAGCCGAGGTAAAGCCGCATCATCGCGGGATAGACCGGATCCTCGCGGGTGCTACGCCGGATGAAGATCAGTCCGGCCCGCTTCGCGAGCACGGACGCCGGCCACTTGGCGAGATTCATCCCGCCCAGCACGAAGTTGGGAGGGAATCCGTAGTTGACGAGCACACGGCGCAACACGAGAGGGTCGAGGTAGGACCGATGGTTGGGCAGGAAGACCAAGGAATGCTTAAGCCCGAGTTCGCGGATGTGCTTGAGGCGATCCGTTGACGCATCTACGGAGTAGGACCGCGAGAGCCAGGATCCAAAGCGATCCCACGCCTCAGTGCTTCGCGGCTCAACCGTCGCCACCATTTCCTCTAGGCAGCGACGGCCGTCGGCCTCGACGTCTGTGGGTGTGCGACCTGTCTCCTCGGACAGCGCGAGGACCCGCGCCGCGAACTCCGGCGAGGCGACGATGTCGTCCACGGTTAGTTGCATGGCCCTCCCGATCAGCCGCCCCAGCCTAGGCCGCCTCGAGCATCCCCACCACGGTAATGCCCCACGACAGCCCAATTCCTTGCCAGGAAACGGCCACCCGCCTCGGCTAGTCTCTCGCCGTGCCAAGGGGGATGGTCGTCATAGCGTGCGCACTCGCATGCGCTTTAGGGATACACGTAGGTCCCGCCGCAGCGCGCGAGGCTCCACTAGACCGCAAGCCGTCGACACTGGTCATAAGCTCGTCCCTCACCAAGGCGCGACCCCTGCTCTCGACGAGTTTCGTGGCCGTTCAGCCTGGAGAGGACCGACTCATCTCGGCAACGGTCGTCGTAGACCGACCAACGACCCGCATGCTCCTCGTCGTGAGCGGCCACTGTCGACCCGAGGGTCGCGACATCAATCAGGAGTTTCGGGACGTCCGCAACATCTGGCCTGGCCGCGGAACTGCCACGTCAGTAGACATTGCGTTCCTTGCCACAGCCCAACGTGCTGGTCGGCACGACTGCCAGACAAGGGTGCGCACCTGTGACGTGGGCCGTTGCGATGGCCAAGCGGGCACTGGCACGGCGCGCGTGGTGACGCGGCGCGAGTCGCGAAATCCACACACCGTGATGCAGATCAGCGATCCGCTGCCCTCCTGGACTCGGCAGCAAAGACTCGCCAACGGCCAAAGCGGGGATATCCCCGTGCAGTCGGGTCAGTCACAGATCGTGAGGTCATCGTTCCTCCTTGATCCTGCTTGGGGACCCGTGGACTTCGATGCGACTCTCTCGGTCACGAACTGCATCAAGGCGACGTTCCCCCGCTCCTGCGCTGCCGTAGGCAAGCGGGCACTTCATGGCAGTTCGCAGATCGAGACGACCGCTTACCTCCGGCAGGTCGGCACGGACGGCAGGGTCTGCGCCACGACCAAGGCCACGAGCGTGCCGGGCAGTAGGGCGCAACTGGTGACCTGGGAGGAGCACCACGCGACCCTCAGCTACCGCTTTCGAGACTTCCGCGTGCGGTCCAATGGGAATTGCACACCTCAGGTCGAAGTCGTCATCGACGTCCGCGTCGCACGAGGCAACGGAATCGTGATCGAACCAGGGCCATCCCGCAACCTCAAGTCTTGGACGACCCTGCGACCTGCCCGATAAAGGGCTAGACGACTTCGCTCACGCCTGGAACGCCGTCAGCGACCACCACGGTCTTGTCTGTGCGCGGCTTGCCCTTCTCCGTATCTGCCTTGTAGAGCGCTTCGCACACGCGGTACGTCGCCCGATCCGACTCAGGCGTGATGTCATGCAAGACGTAGCCATTGCCGAGCAGTTCGCCGTACGCCGCCCACGGGGTCTTGGCAAGTGTCGGCGGACCCGCGAGGGCCACGAGGCCGCCCTCTCCAAAGAACGTCGGAGACGAGATCGCGCCTGCTGCGATCTCAGCGGCGATGGCCGGCTTATCCCACGTGAGTGTGGCGTCGATGCAGTCCTTCATTGAGGGGAAGTCCTGCGGATCCGGCCACGACTCAAGCACGTCGAAGGCAAGGTTGCAGTGGAAGTCGCCCGTGAGAACGACCGGATTGCGCACCTGATTCGAAGTGATGGCTGTGGTGAGCTTCTGACGCGGCACCCAGTAGCCGTCCCACGAGTCGTAGTTGTAGAGACCGTCCGCTGGCAATCCGAGTCCGACGGAGCCGTTGATGTCGGAGAACACCGTCTGCTGCGCCATGAAGGTCCACTTGGCAGTCGAGTCCGCGAGCCGCTCGTTCAGCCATGCCTCCTGATTGGCGCCGAGCATCGTGGCCTCGGGGTCGACCATGCCCTTGACCCACTTGCCGAAGTCGTTATCAGCGTTGTCTCCCGGCTGGTCCGAGCGGTACTGCCGACCGTCGAGCATGAGGAACGTCGCGAGAGTGCCCCAGGCGATCTCTCGGTAGATCTTCATGCGACGCGGCATCGGCTCAGGCTGAGGAATACGGATGGCGTGGTTCTCCCAGAATGCCTGGAAGCCGGCGGCGCGACGCTTGCGGAACTTCACCCGGTCCTTCTGCCCGTCGCCGCCACTCTTGGACGCCGTGAAGTTGTTGTCGACCTCGTGGTCGTCCCAGATGACCGAGTAGGGAGCGGCAGCGTGGAGCTCCTGGAGTTCAGGGGACCCTCGGTAGAGGCCGTACTGACGGCGGTACTGCCACACGGTGAACGGCTCATCGTCCCAGGGAATGGGGCGCGTAGGCGTCGTCTGCGTGGGGCGGAGGTACTTCTTGTTGCCGTACTCGTAGATGTAGTCACCCAGTGCCAGCCAGTAGTCGGGCTGCTGTGCCGCGAGGTCGGAGTAGAGCTGGTAGTAGCCCGACTGCCAGTTGGCGCACGAGGTCTGGCCGACGACGAGCCGCGACATGGATGCGCCGAACTCCGGAGTCGTGCGCGTACGACCCACGGGCGAGAGCTCCGACCCGTGCTTGAATCGGTAGTAGTACCACGTGTCGGGCGTGAGCCCCTTGACGTCGATGTGGACGCTGTGACCATAGGTGGCAATCGCGTCGACGGACCCCGACTGGCGCTCCTGCGTGAAGGCCTCGTCGCGGGCGATCTCCCACTCGACCGTAGCCGTCGACTTGCCCATACCGCCGTCCAGCTCGAGGGGCTTGGGGGCCAGCCGCGTCCAGAGGATGACCGAGTCGGGCAACGGGTCCCCTGAGGCGACACCAAGCGTGAAGACTGAGCCGGCTGCGCGCACGGACCGACCGGCCAGCGCCGGTGAGGCGGGGAGGAGCACGGCACCCGTGGCCGCGGCTCCCAGGGCGAGGAAGGATCGGCGGCCTAGGCCGCCCGTCGAGGTCTCTTCGGTCATAAGCGGCAGACTAGGCACCTCACACCCGCTATGCGCGACCATTTCGCGAAGATCCGCCAAACGAAAGAGCGACCGCCCACCATGGACACCCTCCTGCCGACGACGAAGCACCGTCGCGGCCGCCGCACGGCGCGGCAGGAGCGGGCGTTGGCTCATCCGGGTCCCTCCTATGTCCCCCTCAGCGAACTCGCGAGGGATGCGTCGATCCAGGGGGCCGACCCGATCGTCCTGGACATCGGATTCGGGTCCGGCGAGGCCGTCGTTGCTCTCGCGGAGGCCGAACTGTCCACGACGATCATCGCGGTGGATATGCACACCCCGGGCATCGGAGACCTGCTCGCCTCCGTCACCGAGCGGGGCCTTGGCAACGTCCGTGTCGTGGATGCCGACGTCCGCCTCGCCCTCGAGGCCATTCCGGAAGCTCGACTCAGCGGCGCGCGCACGTTCTTCCCGGACCCGTGGCCAAAGAAGCGCCACCACCGGCGCCGCCTCATCACCGCACCCTTCGCCGAGGTCCTGGCCACCCGCGTGGCACTCGGGGGCTTCTGGCACATCGCCACGGACTGGCCCGATTACGCGCTCGCAATCGAGGATGCGGTCGCGTCCACTCCCCTGTGGCAGGGCGGCGTCATTGCGCGACCAGAGGCGAGGCCGCTGACGCGCTACGAGCGTCGTGGCCTTGCTGCCGGGCGCGCACCCATCGACCTGTGGTTCGAGCGGGTGGCCCCATGAACGTCGGAGAGCGCATCGGGCTCGACATCACCTCGATGGCCCATGGCGGCGAGGCCGTCGGCCGCCACGAGGGGCGTGTCGTCTTCGTTCGCGATGCCCTGCCCGGCGAGAGCGTGATCGCCGAGATTACGGCGGTGCCCGCACATGGCCGATTCATGCGAGCCCGGGCGGTCGACATCGTC
>CAYYZU010000052.1:0-10527 GCA_964476205.1 uncultured Actinomyces sp.
TGTAGTAGGGCTGGTCCTGGTGCCACGGCGTGCGCTGCTGGGTCTTGGCCTCCTTCACCAGGAGGTGATCGTGGTAAAGCCGCACCTGCTCACTCGCCATGAGCTCGCGCGCGATGTGCGCGGCGGGCGAGGTGCGGATGAACTCCTCGTACTCCGGGATGCGCTGCCAGTTGCAGAAGTCCTCGACGAAGCGCCCTGTGTCGCTGCTTTCGCTCGCCACGGCGACGAGGGGGCCCGGCTCCGCCAGATTGCGGGCCACTCCCTCCCGGACGAGTTCGACCTGCTCGGGGGTGAAGCACCCTCGGATGACGACGGCGCCGTCGCGGGCGTAGTCGGCGACGGCCTGGGGATCGACGTACGACATGGGGCGAGGGTATCGCCGCACGCCGGGCTGCGTGGACAGTCCTGGCAAGGTTGCCGGCGTACGTCGCGTCTGTGTTGTGGACAGCGCTGGCAAGGTTGCCAGCGTAGGTCGGGATGAGCATGTGGACGACGCTGTACGACGAAACGTTGGAGGACGAAGCGTCTGCTGGGGAAGCACTAAACCGCGAAACGTTGTACGACGAAAACACGTACGTCTCTCAGCTGTGAATAGCGCGCGTGCACGCCGATTCACTGTCAGACCGTCGACGTAGCGTCAGGTCATGGACCCCACATCGACCGCGAATCCCGTGACCGCATACGACGCGATGCACGCGGCGCTCGCACCACCTCCCGCCGTGTCCGGCGAGCGCGATCAACGCCTGCTGTCGCTCGCCGTCGAGGCGGGAATCAACGGTCACTCCCTCTCCCTCCTCGAGCGCATCGATCTCGCGCGGTTGTCTGCGCATGATCGGATCACGTACCTCCGACAGGTGACGTCGTGCGCGGCGTGGTTCGAGGCATTCCAGACGATCGCGACGGCCGCGGTCGCCGGACCGACGTGCGGCTGGCCCGAGGACGAGGTGGAAGCGTGCGTGCGCTAAGGCCTGGACGAGACGGGCGTCGACTCGCTGCCGTCAGCGGAGCGCCACGCCCTGGAGGCACGCGTGCGCGACGAGGAATGGCAGGTGCGCGAACGCGCGATCGCCCTCGAGGTGAGCATGGCGACACGCGTGTCGCCGCGTACGGCGGGCCGTCGTATCGACTCCGCGCGCATGTTGGTCGAATCTCTCCCACGGGCGCTGAGCGAGGCGTGGTCCGGGCACTGGGGCTACGGCCATCTACGCGTGGCGGAGAAGGAACTCATCGACGTTCCCGCTCCCCTGCGCGAGCAGGTCCTCGACGACGTGATCCCGCATGCGGACACCGACCATCCTCGCCGGCTCACGGACCGGCTGCGCCAGTCGCTGGCGAAGCGCGACGCCGCCGGCATGGCTGGGCGCACGCGCGAGCGCGCAGAGCAGCGCGACGTCGCCATGTGGTCGCTCAAGGACGGCCAGGCACGGCTGGCAATCACCGGGCCCTACGAGTCGGTGACCGAGATGATGCGGCAGATCACGTCACTCGGACACGCACGCCGAGCGGCCGTGCGAGCCACGGATCCGGATACGCCGTACTCCCTTGACGCGGGACGCTTCGACGCGGTGACCGTGGCAGTAGCGCGCCTGCACGAGCAGATGATGAGCAACGCCGGCACATCCGACCCCGCGATCCCCTCTGCCGCAAATATCCACAGCGAGGCGACTCCTGACGCTGGCAACCTTGCCGGCGCTGTCCACAGCGAGGCGACTCCTGACGCTGGCAACCTTGCCGGCGATGAGCTCGACTCCTGGAATCCCTCGCCCGCCGGCACACCCGGCAGCCGACCCCGCAAGCAAGCAGCCGTCATCGTCGACGCGGCCACGGCACTGCACCTTGCCGATGAGCCTGGCTACGTGCCCGGATACGGCTGGGTGCCGGCCTCCATCGCCCGGGAGATCCTCGCCGACGCAGACTCTTGGCGCCGATGGCTCATCGACGACAGCACCCGCACCCTTATCGACGCCGGTGCGGTGCGCTACCGCCCGAGTGAGGCCCTGCGGGATCTCATCGCGGCCCGCGACGTCACCTGCACGGCAGACACGTGCACGCGCCCGGCCAGTGAGGCGCAACTCGATCACGCCATCGACTTCGATGGGCACAACACCACGCCCGCCAATCTCCACCTTGTGTGCGGACCCGATCACCTGGCCGTGACGGCCGGGCACTTCATCATCGACGCCCACGAGGACGGCAGGGCCCTTTGGGTATCACATCGCTCCGGACACGCCTATCCGTCGTACGTCGATCCGCTGCACGAGCGACCCGCTGCCACCGCCCTGGCAGAGCCCGGCAGCGCGACCTACCCGGACGGGTAACGCTCCCCGGACTGGTGGCGCTATGCAGGCTGACCGCACAAGCCGGACGGATGGCGCCCCGTCGCGTGGTCAGCGCGGTTTTGGCACACTGGCGACATGGGCCTGTTCAACCGTCGCAAGAGGCATGCCGCCTGGGACCGCGGCAGCACGCGTGAGGACATCAAGCACCTCGAGGAGTTCACGCGCACACGCACAGGTGTCGAGGCCTACCTGGAGCCGGTCACGATGGCGACCGAGACCACGTTGGTGCTCGTCGCCCACGACGGGGAGTGGACGCGCCGTCGTGTGGAGTCGCCCGAGGAGGCGGTCGACCTCACCAGGAAGTGGGCGATCCCCCTCTACGACACCCAGAAAGTGGGCTACCCCCCGCGCATGCGTGAGTGGACCGAGCGCAACAAGCGCGACCGCGGCACCCTCTAGCCGGGCGCACGCTCTAGCCAGGTCCTACTCCGAGAGCAGTCCGCCCAGGCGAGCGAGCAGCAGGGCTTCGGCGAGCACCATGCGCTCCAGTTCCTCAAGGTCCACCGACTCATTGGGTGCATGAATGAGCGCGCCCGGATCCTCGGCGCCCATGAGCATGATCTCGGCCCGCGGTGCGACATCTGCGAGTGTCGCGAGCAGCGGGATGCTCCCACCCTCGCCGGTCTCCTCGGAGGGCTTGCCGAATGCCTGCTCCATCGCCCAACGCGCCGCCTGGTACGCCGGACCGTCGGTCGCGATCGCGCACCCGCGCCCCTGCTCCCCCGGCGTCACCGTGACGTCAACACCCCAGGGGGCAGCGTCACGAAGGTGCGAGCACAGGGCATCCATCGCCATCTGTGTATCCGTGCCCGGAGGCAGCCGTAGCGACACCTTCGCCCGCGCGTAGGGGATGACGGCGTTGATCGCGCCCTCGACCGCCGGCGCATCCAATCCGATGACCGAGACCGCGGGGCGCGTGACGAGCCGATCCGTAAGCGGACCTGTGCCGAGCAGCGGCTGATCGGGGCGCATGCCCAGTTCCTCGCGGAACTCCGCCTCGTCGGCCTGCACCCCTTGCCACGCGTAGCCAGGCACGATCGTGGTGTCGCCGCTTTCGTCGCGCAACGTGTCGAGGATGCGAATGAGAGCGAGCAGCGCATCCGGAGCCGGGCCGCCGTACATCCCGGAGTGGGCCGGCCGTGGCAGCGTCCGCACCTCGACCGTGGCATCGACGAGTCCGCGCAGCGCCGTGACGAAGGTCGGCTCGCCGACCGCCCGGTTGCCGACGTCGGCGATGACGATGACGTCAGCCTGTGCGATCTCCGGATGCTGGAGGACGTACTCCGGCAGGGGTCCGCCGCACTCCTCCTCGCCTTCGATGAGCGTGACCGCCTGCACGGGTACATGCCCGAGCACGCGCTGCAGCGCGCGGATAGCACCCAGATGCATCGCGATGCCGCTCTTGTCGTCAGCCGCACCGCGCCCATAGAGGCGACCGTCTCGCAGAGTCGGCTCGAAGGGCGGCGTCATCCACGCATCGAGATCTCCGGCCGGCTGTACGTCGTAGTGCGCGTAGAGCAGAACCCGTGTCGCTCCCGCGCCCACGCGGCCCACGACCGCGGGCTCGCCACCGTCGATAGGGAGCAGCTCCGTCTGCATGCCGGCTTCAGCGAAGAGGCGCCGCGTCTCCTCCGCGGCCTCGCGCACGGGCTCGCGCGGGAATCCGGCGAAGGCACATGACGGGATACGCACGAGGTGCTCGAGGTCTGCTTGGAGCTGCGGCATGAGTTCGCGGACGGCCTCGCGCAGGGAATCGACGGTGCAGGTGCTCATGGGAGCAGGCTAGTGCGGAAGCGTGCGAGGGTCGGGCTACTTCCTCACGCCTACTTCTTCACGCCTACTTCTTCACGCCTACTTCTTGACTCCTACTTCTTGACGCCCTTGGCGGCCTTCTTTGCCGCCTTGCGCTCACGCGCCTGCTGATCGAGGATCTCCGCCTGCTCCAACGTCGGAGCGGAGCCGCCTAGTCGCGCCGGGATCCACCACGGCGAGCCCTCGTAGGGATAGCGCTCCACTGTCTGGTCTAGCAGTTCGCGCATCCGCGTCTGGAGTTCCACCGTCAGCGCCTCGGCATCCTGCCCGCGCGTGGGATGCATCGCCTCACCCACGGTCATCGCGACAACAGTGCCGCGAGAGAAGTCCCTGTGCCCGTAGGACAGCATGCGGGCGCCACCGAGAATGCACATGGGGATGAGGGGGACATTGGCCGCCATCGCGATGCGCACCGCGCCGGTCTTGATCTCCTTGATGTCCATCGCGCGACTCATGGTGGCCTCAGGGAAGATCCCGACGAGCTCACCAGCCTTGAGATATGTCACTGCGTCCCGAAACGACTGGCTGCCCTGCTCCCGGTCCACGGGGATGTGGCGCATACCGCGCATGAGCGGGCCACCGAGCCAGTGCTTGAAGACCGCATCCTTGGCCATGTATCGCACCAGCCGCTTGCCACGCCGATAGGCGGGCTCGCCGCCGAGCGCGAAGTCAAGGAAGCTCGTGTGGTTCATCGCGAGTAGCGCGCCGCCCTCAAGGGGGATGTTCTCCTCTCCGACGACGTCGAAGCGGATGCCCAGGCCTCCGAAGACGCCCTTGGCCACCCCGATGATGGGGCGGTACGTCGGATCCCGTCGAAACGGTGCGGTCGCCACGCACCCGACGCTATCGGCTGGCAGGCTGTGCCCGTGACCGATCCCAGCGACGCGCCCGGTCAGCATCCGGATTCACATGAGGCGGAGCGAGCCCAGGCGGCAGCGCTCGAGGAGTTCATCCTCGAGTTGGGTCGAGCGCAATTGGCCGCTGGCTACCCCGTCGACGACGTCACGTCGACCCTCAATGCCGTGGCCCGCGCGTACGACCGCACCGACTTCGGGATCTTCGTTCTGCCCAACGCCGTGATGGTCGACGATCCGGTAGTCGGCCGTGCCCGGGTCATCCCGGAGGGCAATGAGACGCTGCGCCTGGACCAGGCGGCCGATGTGCACGACATTGCGGTGCAGGCACGACACGGTCAACTCGACCTCGTCCAGGGCACACGCGAGCTCGAGGCGATCCCCGACAAACCACCTCGCTTCCCGCCGTGGCTGTCAGTGGTGGGCTACGGCATTGCCTCAGCGGGCTTCGCCCTCGTCTTCCGCGTGAGTTGGTGGGGCGTCGCACTCGCGGCACTGTGCGGCCTCTTCGTCGGCGGACTCCAGGCCTACACGCGCAACAAGCCCAACCTCGCGCCGCTCGTACCCCCCGTCGCTGCGACAGTGTGCGCCTTCGCGGTCTTCTCGTTCGCGTCGATGCTCGATCAGGATGTCCAGCCCTTGCGCGTGGTCGCAGCACCGCTGATCACGCTCATCCCGGGTGCCGCGCTCACGCGCGCGACGCAGGAGTTGGCGAGCGGTCACGTCATCTCGGGCGCCTCACGCCTCGTGTCTTCGATCGTGCAGATTCTCATCCTCACCTTCGGCGTGCTCGTGGGTAGCCTGCTCGCGCGGGTATCCCCCGACAACTTCGCGGACCTCACCGACCAGACGCTGCCACTCTGGGTCGCCTGGATTGGCGCGGCGGTCTACGCCGTAGGGCAGGCCTTGGCCTTCAACGAGCCCCGCGGTGCCGTCGTCCCTGTGGTGCTGCTCCTGCTCGTCGCTTTCAGCCTGCAGCAGGTCGTGTCGTGGGTCCTCGACTCGGTTCTCGCGGCCGGACTGGCGGCGGCGGCAGCGCTCTTCCTCGCCATCGTGATCCAGGACCGTGGCAAGCGGCAGATCCCCGCTTTCGTCCTCTTCTCGCCAGTCTTCTGGCTCCTCGTCCCCGGTTCGCTCGGCCTCGTTGCGCTCACCGAGGCGATCACGGGCGCACC
Source organism: uncultured Actinomyces sp. (assembly GCA_964476205.1). GTDB lineage: Bacteria > Actinomycetota > Actinomycetes > S36-B12 > S36-B12 > Mxb001. The sequence goes on from CAYYZU010000052.1 coordinate 6,181, forward strand.
CGACGACACGCTGCCCAAGGCAGAGGGCGATGTGCCCGACAGTGTCGGAGCCGTGGCAGATGTCAGCAGCGTGCCCACCTTCAGCGACCTCAACCTCGACACCGAGACCTCCGTCGCGCTCGTCTTCGGCGCCTCGATCATCGCGATCACCATTGGCATGCAGATCGCGTCCATCGCAGGTCGCCTGGTGCGTCAGCTGCCTGATCTGCCCGACGTGAAGGTGCCCGGCATCGGCCGCTGAGGCGCAACGAGGTGCGAGGAAAGGTTCGCGAGAGACAGCTGGACATCCAAGAAGTGCCCCCGACCGCACGCGGTCGGGGGCACTTCTCCGGGGGGTGCGGGGTACTGGCCTACAGGTCCTTGGTCTTGTAGGTCTTCTTGCCGATCTTCACGGTCTCGACGTAGTTGAGGGTGTAGGTCGTCGTCTTCTTACCGATCTTCACCGACAGTTCGACCATCGTGCCATCGCCCGATGAGTCGAGGACCTTCAGATTCGTGGCACTCTTGGGCAACTCCACCACGTCAGTTCCCGCATCGCCCCAGAGGTCATAGGACAGCGAGCCCGGGATGAGACGGTCGTTGCCGGCGCCAGCGTGGATGATGTTGCGCTCGGACTTAGCCTTGCCGGAGTAGCCGTAGAGGACGTCCGCCTTCTGCCCGCCCCAGATCGGGAAGTCGGGCACCAGCTGAGCAAGCTGGCCCTTCTTGCTCCAGGTGATCTGGTGGTAGCCGATATCGGCGGCATCGCGCAGGACGAGGTAGTAGAAGGAGCCGTCTGAGCCCTCTGCGGGACGGATGGTGAAGTCCTCCGTGAGGAACTTCTTCTCCTTCTTCCAGCCTTCAGGCAGAGTGACCGCGTCGAAGGCTTCCTCAAGCGCCTCGGGCGAATCGGCACTCGTGGCATGGGCAATGTACTTGTTGCCGAACTGGTCGATCACGTAGAAGCGCAAAATCTTCTCGCCATCGGGCTCGTCGGTCTCCGTCACCCAGAACTTCATGTTCTGCGCCTTGTAGTTCGCCGTCAGCTTGACGTCGGTACCCAGCGGGGTCAGTGTGAAGTTGCCCGCGAAATACGGCCCGAGATTCGACGGTGCCGGGTACTCCTTGCGGTTGTCATAGGGCCACATGGCATTGATGGCGGAGGACATCGATCCCCAGGTGTAGCCATCTGACGTCGTCTCGTAGACGGTCTCGCAGATCTCAGCGCCCGGTGAGGCGATGAACTGCGACTCCTGGAACTGGAGATTGCGCGTCGAGTTCTTGACCCAGGGGTCCGGCGGCACGTAGTCGGGCCACGCGTCATCGCTGATCTCGTTGTCACCACCGGACTTGTAGGTGTTGACAGCGTTCTTCGGGTCTTCCTGGATCGGGCCGATATCGATGACTTCGTGAGCGACATCGAGCGGCTTCCACGGGATGGTCGGGCATTCGGTGCGTGGCTGGAGCTGCAAGGGGCGGGCGCTCGCAGACGGCGCAGCAACAGCAAGGGTGAGCATGGCGACTGACGAGCACGCCGCCACGCCGACCATCAGGGAACGTGATGACTTCATGAGACCTCCGGGAGGGATTGCACTTGCCCTGCGATGGGCATCGCGACGACGTTACGCACGGCGCGTGGAGACGTCAGCCTTCACCGACAGATGTGGTGGGTCGCCATGCACCTGTCCCCGGAGTGGAGACACTTGTCTCGCACTACACCGAGAACGTCGCGTCCAGGCGCACGCCTCGTGACGAGGCCACCCAGCGCCACGATCCGTGCGCGACCGCGCACCAGGCATCCATGATCGCCGAGCCCGCGCCACGTGTGACGGGCCCCGACGGCAACCCCCGTCCGTCGTCACTCACGGCGAGCAGGAGCGTGCCCGAGGAAGGCATCGTGAGCGAGACATCGACCCGGGACGCTCGACCATGGGCAGCCGCATTGAGGATCGCCTGCTCCGCGACCCGGTAGATCGCCACGAGCAGGTCACGTGGCGCAGACCCGTGGAGCAGCAGGTCCCGGGATGCTCCATCGATTGACACTCGCACGCGCAGCGCCGAATCCCACGAGTCCGCGAGGTCCTGCAGTGCCGTGTCGAGTCCCACTGAACCGAAGGCGGGGCTCAGCCGTCGACCCGCCGACCGCACCTCGCTCGAGCGGATGCGCTCAAGCTCTCCGATGGCGTGATCGAGTCGCTCGGCGAGCACGGCATCGGCCTCGAGTGACACAGCGCGGAGCTCCATCGCCACAACGAGCAGGTCAGCCTGCACGCGATCGTGGAGGAACTCCGCCACTCCTCGACGCGCCCGCTCATCAGCCTCGACGACAAGGCGCTGCTGTTGCACGACGGTCTCCAACGCCGCGGTCGCTACGGCCGTCTGACGCGCGTAGCGAAGCGTGAGCATGCCGCTGATCGATTGCACCAGGGTGATGCTGAGCAGCATGCGCGCCGTATTGGGGACGATCCCCTCCACGAGGATGCCGGGAGACGCGTCGAGCACCGGTGAGAGCACGAAGATGCGCAGGAGGCCACCGACAACGGCCGCCACCAAGATGGCGAGGAGGTAGGGCCCACGGGCAGGGCAGCCCTCGGCATCCTTGGGCAGGACTCGACTGAATCCCCAAAGGATGAGAGCGATGGCCAGACTGGTGATGAAGGCGTTGCCGAAGATGAGAATCGGATCAAGGGGTCGAAGACCTTCGTCGCCGTACTGACCCGAGATCCCCGGGGCGAGTTGCGACGGCAACTCGATGCAGAGGTACTGACAGCTGTCGTACTGGCCAAAGAGCGATACCTGCATGTTCTGCAGGAACCAGAAGATGAAGCCGATGGTGAACATGACCCAGGGAAAGAAGGGCCATGGCCCGAGCACGAAGCGCACGACGCCACTGATCGCGCGCCGAGCACCGTCCTGGCCTTCCCCCACCCGAGCCTCCCCTGTCAGCGCTGACCGTAGTCGCGGGTTTCACGCAGGTATCGCAGCACCGCGAGCGTGCGCAGGTCGGCGCCTTCGGGCGGATCCGGCACCAGCACCTGGTACGTCCTCGACAGCTCCTGACGCACCACGCCAGGAGTGAGGTCGAGTTTCCGCGCGATGGTCGGAGCGTCGAGCCCCTCGGAGGCGAGCGCCATGATGTCGCGTTGCCGCGGGCTGAGCAGGGAGACGGCCGGTGCCTGCTCACCGAGCTGGCGCTTCACCATGGCCGGATCCACGACGTTGAGGCCGCGCGCCGTCGAGTGGAGTACGTCGCTGAGGTAATTGGGGTGCAGGTCGGCCCTCTTGAGGATGAAGGACCACCCGTGCCGCTGCTCGTCATCGAATCGCGTGAGGAACGCCGGCACCTGGTGCTGGGACAGGATGACTACGCCGATCTCCGGTCGAGGCTCACGCAAGGCCATACCGAGCTCGATGCCCGACATGTCGTCGTCACCGAGCGCAAGGTCGAGGAGTGCGACGTCGAAGTCCACCTGCTGAGCCTCCGCGAGGGCCTCCGTGGGCGACGCAGCCGTCGCCACGACCTGGAGGTCCTTCCGGCTGGTGAGGATTGCCGACAGGATCCCGCGCAGGGCCGGGTCGTCCTCGACGTAGAGCACACGCAGGGGCTCACCCGAGGGAGACGGCATCCCAAGATCCCAGCACACGTGCCCGACGTGCACCAGCACCCCTAGACAGGTGTTCGCGCAATCACAGAGACACGTGTGACCGCGACGGGCATCTCGGGTCAGGCGGGAGCCGGACCCGAACTGCCCCGCGGGACAAGACGCGTCTCGACGAGGCGATGGGTGGAGGGCTTGTCAGGAGTCTCGATGCGCTCCATGAGCAGGTCCGCAGCGACGCGCCCCATGTCGGCCAAGGGCTGCGCGACGGTCGTGAGATCGAGGGAGTCGAACAGTCGCATGCCGTCGTAGCCGACGACGGATACGTCCTCCGGGACGCGCAGTCCCCGCGTGCGCAACGCCGCGAGCGCTCCAATCGCGGCAAGGTCATTCGCCACCACCAGTGCGGTTGCACCCGCGTCTACTGCAGACTCTGCGCCCGCGTATCCGCCCTGCTCAGTGAACGCACCGTCGACGACCACCGGGGCGAGGCCGTGGTCAGCCATGGCGCGCTCGTAACCCGCGCGTCGTTCTCGCGCGATGCGGTTGTCGCCGCCCGAGACATGGGCGATGCGCCCATGCCCGAGCGAGACGAGATGGTCCACCGCGAGACGCGCGCCGGCGAGGTCGTCGCCCGCCACCGAGTCCAGCCCCGCGATGCCATCGGTACGCCAGGTCACCACGACGGTCGGCACCTCACGGGCGATCGCCGCAAGGTCCTCGTCCGAGAGTCGGTGAGCGATGAGGACGAGGCCTTCTACTCGCGACT
>CAYYZU010000053.1:0-10433 GCA_964476205.1 uncultured Actinomyces sp.
CGGGCAACTCGGCGCGGTAGCGCACCCACCACTCCTGGAAGTGGATCGCGCGGCGTGCCGGCGCCCCGGAGTCGTCGACCGCGCCGTCGGGATCGTCCACGACGACGTGGGTCTCGGCACGCTCGTCGGTCATCGGGATGAGGCGCACCCCGGGCTGCCAGCGCTCGCAGAGTGCCTCGGTCACCGCAGAAAGGGGATAACCGGCGTTGAGCATCTGCGTGCGGACTAGGTGAGTGGCGATGTCGCGGTCGCCCAGCCCGAACCACGACGGCTCGAGTCCGTACGCGGCCAGCTCTTCCTTCACGGTGAACGTCTCTGCCTCGCGGCCCCAGCCGCGCTCCTCGGAGATTCCGTTGCCCAGGGTGTACATCACCGTGTCGAGATCCGGGCACACGCGCAGGCCGTGGATCCAGATGTCGTCTCCGGTGTTGCCGATCACCGTCACCTGGGCGCCCGGGGCCGCGGCCAGCAGGCCGCGCAGGAAGCGGGCTCCTCCGATTCCGCCGGCGAGCACGGTGATGCGGCGCAGCGGTGACGGGGGTGTCGGCATGGACATAGGGTGTCACGGTGCCGTCCACGCCGTCGGGGGTCGTCCGGGCGCTGGCCCGTGCCCGCCGGGGAGCCACCCTCACGCCCGACGAGGCCACGTGGCTGATCGGAGCCCGCGGCGATGCCCTCGAGGAGCTCCTCGACATCGCAGGCGCCCTGCGTGATCGCGGACTCGAGGACGCCGGACTCCCCAGGGTCATCACCTACTCGCCCAAGGTCTTCATCCCCCTCACCCGGCTGTGCCGCGATCGCTGCCACTACTGCACCTTCGCGACGGTGCCGCATCGCGTGCCCGCCGCGTACCTCTCGCCCGACGAGGTCCTCGAGATCGCGCGTCGCGGGGCGGATCTCGGCTGCGCAGAGGCACTCTTCACCCTCGGTGACCGGCCGGAGGATCGCTGGCCCGCAGCGCGCGCGTGGCTCGACGAGGCGGGGTACGCCGACACGCTCTCCTACGTGCGGGCCATGGCCATCCGCGTCCTCGAGGAGACCGGCCTGCTGCCGCATCTCAATCCGGGCGTCATGTCGTGGGAGGAGATGCGGCGACTCCGGCCGGTCGCCCCGAGCATGGGGATGATGCTCGAGACCACCTCCGAGCGACTGTGGTCGACGCCTGGCGCGCCGCACTTCGGAAGCCCGGACAAGGAGCCGCGTGTGCGGCTGCAGGTCCTGGAGGATGCCGGACGCCAGGCCATCCCCTTCACCACCGGAATCCTCGTCGGCATCGGCGAGACCGACGCCGAGCGCGTCGACGCGCTCTACGCCATCCGCTCCGTCCATCGTCGGCATCGTCACGTGCAGGAGGTGATCGTCCAGAACTTCCGCGCCAAGGACGACACGGCGATGCGCGGCGAACCCGACCTCGACGACCAGTCCTATCTCGCGACGCTCGCGACGGCCCGCATCGTGTTGGGCCCGGGCGTGCGCCTGCAGGCTCCGCCCAATCTGTCCGACGATCTCGTGCCCTTGCTGCGCGCGGGCGTCGACGACTGGGGTGGCGTCAGCCCGGTGACGCCGGATCACGTCAACCCTGAGCGGCCGTGGCCGCATCTGGACGCCTTGCGGGAGAGCACGGCGGCCGCGGGATACGAACTGCGCCCGCGTCTCACCGCCCATCCGCGCTACGTGCTGTCGGGGGAGTGGATCGACCCGCGCGTGCGGCCCCATGTCGATGCCCTCGTGGACGGGCAAGGCCTGCTTGACCCTGCAGCGCGTCCCGCAGGACTGCCATGGCAGGAGCCCGATGCCGATGCCGGTGGCTACGCCGAGTTCGCCGCGCGTGCCGCGGGCGGGCGTATCGACCTGCACCTCGACATCGACATCACGGGCCGCGGCGCGGATCGCCGAGCGGACTTCGCCGATGTCTACGGCGACTGGGACGAGGTGTCCGAGCGCGCTGCCCGGGTGACCGCCGCGGCTTCGAGCCTGTCATCGGCTTCGAGCCTGTCATCGGATCTACGTCGTGCCCTCGACATCGCTCACTCCGATCCCGCGCGACTGGCGCATCCCGATCACATCGACGATGCGGTCGCGCTCATGTCAGCCACGGGCGACGCGCTCGACGCCGTAGCCGCCCTCGCCGACGACCTGCGGCGTGAGGTGGTCGGCGACGAGGTGACGTACGTGGTCAATCGCAACATCAACTTCACCAATGTCTGCTACACCGGCTGTCGCTTCTGTGCGTTCGCCCAGCGCGCCACCGATGTGGACGCCTTCACCCTGTCCCTCGAGGAGGTCGCTCGACGGGTGCGCGAGGCCGTGGACGCGGGGGCGACCGAGGTCTGCATGCAGGGGGGCATCCACCCCGACCTGCCGGGCACGGCGTACTTCGATCTCGCCCGTGCGGTCAAGGCGGAGGCGCCGGGCATCCACCTGCATGCCTTCAGCCCCATGGAAGTGGTCAACGGCGCCTCCCGGACCGGGATGTCCATCCGCGAGTGGCTGATCGCCGCTCGCGAAGCCGGTGTCGACTCGCTGCCGGGCACCGCAGCGGAGATCCTCGACGACGATGTGCGATGGATCCTCACCAAGGGCAAACTGCCGGCCGCGACGTGGATCGAAGTGGTGACCACCGCGCACGAGGTCGGCCTGCGTACGACGTCGACGATGATGTACGGCCACGTCGACGAGCCGCGTCACTGGGTCGATCACCTGTGCACCCTGCGTGGGATCCAGGAGCGGACCGGCGGCTTCACCGAGTTCGTGCCGCTGCCGTTCGTGCACCACAGTGCGCCGATCTACCTCGCCGGCGTCGCCCGCCCCGGGCCGACCGCGCGCGACAATCGCGCGGTTCACGCGATGGCGCGGATCCTGCTCCACGGAGCGATCACGCATGTCCAGTGTTCCTGGGTCAAGCTGGGCGACGAGGGGTGCCGCGTGATGCTCGCGAGCGGGGCCGATGACCTCGGGGGGACGCTCATGGAGGAGACGATCAGCCGCATGGCCGGGTCCGAGCACGGGTCCGCCAAGTCCGTCGAGGACCTGCGCGAGCTCATCCGATCCGCCGGGCGGATCCCCAGGGAGCGGACGACGGGCTATGGGATTCCGCACGCCCCCGGGGAACCCACGGGGGGCCTAGTTGGCTCCCGGGCTTGACGCGCGGCCCCACGACCTATGTAATGACACCGGTGTCATTTCCGGACGCAGGGCCAGCCTGCGCCTCAGGAGGGGAGGTCGGCAGTGGGTGATCCCGTGCTGCTGCCGTTGACCACCGCTGATGCGGCTGACGAAGCCCTGGAGTGGCAAGAGCGTGCCCTGTGCGCTCAGACCGATCCCGAGGCGTTCTTCCCAGAGAAGGGCGGCAGCACGCGCGAGGCTAAGCGCGTGTGCCTCTCGTGCGAGGTGCGCGGTGAGTGCCTGGAATACGCACTCGCCAATGACGAGCGCTTCGGCATCTGGGGCGGCCTGTCCGAGCGCGAGCGGCGCCGGCTGAAGAAGCAGGCGGTCTGAGCGGACGCCACCGCGTCACGGCCGTCATCGTCGCTCGTGATGGCGCGGTCTGGCTTCCCGCGGTCCTCACGGTCCTCGGCGGGCAGACACGTCATCCCGATGCCGTCGTCGGTGTCGATGCAGGTTCCTCCGATTCCAGCGCGCGCATACTCACCGAGTCACTCGGCTACGACCGTGTCGTTGTCCTCGATGGCAGCGACGCGCAGAGCGGATTCGGCTCGTCTGTCCACGCCGGTCTTGCTTCGGGAGTGCTGAGGTCCGACAGCGACGAGGCCTTCGACGTGGAGACCACCGAATGGGTCTGGCTCCTCCATGACGACTCGGCTCCGGCCCCCAGTTGTCTCGAGCGGCTCCTCGCGGCAGCCGACGCCCACCCCCGGACAGCGATTCTCGGCCCCAAGGCGCTCGGCTGGCATGACCGCAGGCTGCTTCTCGAGGTCGGGTTCAGCATCACCGGAGCCGGGCGGCGCGTGACCGGGCTCGAGCGGCGAGAGCACGACCAGGGCCAGCACGACGAGCGCAGCGAGGTCCATGCCGTCGGCTCCGCGGGCATGCTTGTCAGGCGCGATGTCTGGGATGCGCTCGGTGGCTTCGACCCGCAGCTCCCGCTCTACCGCGACGACCTCGATCTGTGCTGGCGCGCGTGGCGTGCCGGGCACGAGGTGCGCGTGGTCCCCGATGCGGTGATCCACCATCGCGAGGCGTCGTACCACGGCAGGCGCGAGGGCTCGAACCTCCCCGGTCGCGGTCATCGCCTCGATCGACGGTCGGCACTCCTCGTCCTTCTCTCCGAAGCGCCCGGGTGGCGGTTGCCCTTCACCAGCGTGCGCTTGGCACTCGGCTCGATGCTCCGCTCGCTTCTCTACCTCCTCGGCAAGGACCTCCGTCGCGCCGGCGATGAGATCGCGGCCATCACGTCGTTGCTGACCCATCCCGGACGCATCATGGCCTCGCGACGCCGTGTGGCGGCGACGTCGACGCTGACCTCGCGCGAGGCAGTGCATGATCTGCGCCCGGGCGCGTGGTCGCAGGCGCGAAGTGCTCTCGAGGCGCTGGCGGGAATCGTTGCAGCGGGCCGGACGGGCGGGGCGTCGTCCGTGGGTGCCATCGAGTCGGGCCCTGTCTCGGACGACGCTGACATCTTCGAGGACCCTGCCGACGGGTTCGTGCGCCGTTCGCTGGCGCGGCCCGCCGTGGTCATCGCCCTCGTCCTGCTCGTTGCCGCGGCTATTTCCGGACGATCCCTGTGGTGGGGGGAAGGTGTCCTCTTCGGCGGAGCGCTGCTCCCCAGTCCCGAGGGCGCCGGGGATCTCTGGGCCGCTTACACCGACACCTGGCACGACGTCGGGCCCGGTTCGACCGTGCCCGCTGCGCCGCTCACCGCCCTGCTCGCCGCGCTGGCCACGCTGGTGCTGGGCAAGGCCGGTCTCATGGTCGGTCTCGTCCTCTTCCTCGCGATCCCTGCCGCCGGGCTCAGCGCGTGGTGGTCGCTGCGTGGAATCGTCGTGGCGCGCGGCACGCGCACGTGGGCGGCTCTTGCCTATGCGCTCCTGCCCGCCATGACGGGAGCAATCGCCAGTGGTCGCCTCGGCGCGATGATCGCGATCGTCCTCCTCCCGCCACTCGCGCGCGTCGTCGCGCGACTCCTCGGCGCTGCACCCGGCCTTCCTCCCGCGTCCGGTCGGACTCCGTGGGGAGCATCGCTCCTCGCCGCGCTCGTGGTCGCCTGCGCGCCCGTCATCTGGGTGTGGCTGCTCCTTGCGGTGATCGCCGGGCTCGTTGCCGCCGGCATCACAGGGCGCCTCGGTCGCGATGTATTCCTGCGTTCCGCGGTCCTGCTCCTCGTGCCGCTGCTCCTCCTGTTGCCGTGGTCGCTGCGACTCCTGGCGCAGCCCGGGTTGTTTTTCGCCGATCTCGGCATCGTCACGGGTGTCGACTCCGTTTCCTCGCCGTGGCTGCTCCTGGTCGATCCGGGTGGCCCTGGCACGCCGCCCGCCTGGGTCATGGTCGGCCTCGTCATCGCGGCCCTCGCCGCGGTGCTGCGACCCGCTACCCGTCGCGCGGTGCTCATCGCGTGGGGCGTGGCACTGGTGGCCTTCGCGCTGGCTCTCTTCGTCACGCGCATCCCCATCACGCCGCCCGGCTCGGAGGACGCCGTGCTCGCGTGGGCCGGGCTGGCCACCGCGATCATGGGCGCTGCCCTCATCCTCGCGGCTGCGCTCGCCGCCGACGGTCTGCGCGCGAGCATGGCCGAGTCGACCTTCACCTGGCGCCAGCCCGTGGCCGGCATCACCACTCTCCTCGCCGTACTCACACCGTTCCTGGCCCTGCTGTGGTGGTTGCCGGGCGCCGGCGACCCCGTGCGTCGCGGCGACCCCGTCGTCCTCCCGCCCTTCGTCATCGCCGAAGCCATCGGTCCAGATGCCCCGCGCACGTTGCTCCTGCGGCCACAAGCATCCGCACGGGTGGATTACGCGCTCGTCAACGGCACCGGCCCCATATTGGGCGATGCCGAAGTCGCGCCGCCCGCAGCGGACTGGGCCGAGCTCGACCGGCTCGTCGCGGGGCTGGTGTCGGGTCGCGGCGGCGATGAGGTGACGGGTCTCGCGGCCTACGCCGTGCGCTACGTCGTCCTGGAGCAGGCAGAGGCCCAGGGGCGCGACCTCGCGCGCAGCCTCGACTCGGTCCCCGGTCTGCGCCGCGTCGCTGGCCAGGAGGGCGAGGTGCTGTGGCGCGTGGAGGCTGAAGCCAGTCGCGCTGTGGTCGTGGACGATGCGACGGACGGCTCCGAGACGCCGCTTCCCCTTGCACGACTGTCATCGGCGGAGCCCTTCGTCGACGCACCACTGCCGGCGAGCGGCTCGGCCGTGCGCCTCGCGCAGACAGTCGATCAGGCGTGGCGCGCGACGCTGGACGGCGATCCGCTCGCGGCATCGCCGGTTGCCGAGGGCGACGGGCCCGGTCTGCAGGAGTTCACCCTCCCCGCTGGCGCCCAAGGCGCGCTCGTCGTCTCCATCGACGACTCTGCACGCACGCGCTGGCTGTGGGCGCAGGCGATCGGATGGCTCGTGGTAGCAGTGCTCGCACTGCCCGCGCGGCGTTCCGCGGGCGACGATGACGCCGACGACGACATCGACCCAGATGGCGAGGCTGCGACCGGCACCTCCGTCGCTGATGCGACCGAGGAGGTGACGACGTGAGCGACGACACGACTCCGCCTCCCTCCGCTGACGAGCGGCGCAGGCTTCGGCGCCGCCGCACGCGTGCCGACACCGCGCCTCCGTCGGATCCCGTCGCCTGGCGCGCGGTGGGCGTCGTCGCGGGTATTGCCGCGATCCTCGTGCTCGTGGGACTTCTGGTGCCAGCGCCGGCAGCGCAGGACGAGCAGGCGGGCAGCGTCCAGCCGGTCGACTCCTCCATCGCGGTGTGCCCTGAGCCGGGTTCTGTGGACGGCTCGCGTACGACGTCGGCCATCACGGTCGTTCCAGGACTGCCGGGCCAGGATCGCCAGGGCGAGGCGACCATCGGCTACCTCGAGGGTGGCGACGGCACCGGTGACGGCTCGGGCGAGACCGTCCCGGCTGACGAGGGCGCGGTAGTGGCCGATGGTGAACCGCAGGGCACCCTGCAGCAGCCGGGAGACGCAGCGCAGGTTGTGGTCGAGGACGGTCGGCTGCCTGCTCTCGAGACTCGCACTCTCGGGGGCCTCGCCCCCGGCCTCGTTGCCGCGCAAACCACCCAGGACTCCTTCAGCGATGGGCGCGGCCTGTCTAGCCAGCCGTGTCTCGGGCCGGACACCACGTGGTGGTTCGTGGGCGGCGGATCGACGGCAGGTCGCGAGTCCGAACTCGTCCTGGTCAATCCCGAGAGCACGCCGGCCGAACTCGAGGTCGCCATCAGCGGCCCAGAAGGTCCGGTGTCGGCACCGCGGCTTCGTGGCATCGTTGTCGAGCCGCGCAGCCGTGTGGTCGTGCGTCTCTCGCGCGAGGCACCGCGTCTGCCCGCCGTCGCGTGGCGCGTGACAGTGCGCCAGGGCCGCGTGATGGCCGCGGTGTCGGACCGGGAGTCCGACGGCTTCGTGCCGCGTGGCGCGGATTGGATCCCGGCGACGGTCGATCCGGCGACCCGCGTCCTCATCCCTGGCGTCATCGGGGGTCCTGGCGGCCGGCAACTCCTGGTGCACGCTCCTGGTGACCTGTCGGCGACCGTGCGTGTCCGGCTCATCACCGCGGCCGGCTCCTTCGTCCCCGTCGCGACGCCCGAGATCGAGGTCCCCGGCGGCTCGGTCGTGTCGGTCGATCTCGACTCAGCCCTCCAGGGTGAAGACGCGACCGTCGATCTGCAGTCCGATCAGCCCATCGTCGCGGGCGTCCGCCAGAGGCATCCAGGCGTCGATGCCTCAGCGGGCTCGCTCGAGGAGCTTTCCTTCACCGCGGGAGCGGCGCTCATCTCCGGTGATGCTGCCGTGACCGGTCTGCCCGCCGAGCGCAGCACAGGCGTGACGGTGTGGCTGACAGCGCCCGACGACATCATCACGATCGAGCGTGCACCTGAAGCCGACATGGCCGAGATGGAGTCCTCGGCCGAGCCCAACCCGACGGATGCCTCCGCCGAGCCGACGACCGTGCCCTCGGGCGAGCCCGCGGCGGACGACTCCGTGGCGCCCTCGGCGCAGGTCAGTCTGCGCATCCTGGCCGCATCCCCGGAAGGCGAAGCCCTGCCGGTGACCGATGACATCGTGGTCTCCGTGGCGCGCGGCCGACTGGTTGCCGTCGACATCCCCCGGCCTGAGGGAGCCGCGTGGTTCACGGTCGTGGCGACGGTGAACGGTGGAGAGGTGGTCATCGCCCACCGAGCCCTGCGCCGCAACAAGGACGGATCGCTCGTCACCGGCTACCCCTGGCGACCGCTGCGGACCACCGTGGTCGTGCCGCGCGCCGTGCCCGATCCAGGCCTGGCGATCTCCGGGGCCTAGTCGCCGCCCCCTGACGGCAGTCGCGCCTGGTGCATCGGCGTGGCATCGCCGACGGCCCTTCCTTGAGCGGTAGCGTCCCGGATCGTGGGCTACCGACGCCGCTGCTCCCGCGTAACCTGCGGACGCGCTGCCAACTCCACCCTGACCTATGTCTACGCCGACTCGACCGCAGTCCTCGGCCCGCTCTCGTCGACCCTTGACCCGCATGGCTACGACCTCTGCGAGCTCCATGCCGGTCGCCTCACGGCTCCCCTGGGCTGGCAGGTCGTGCGCATCGAGCCCGACCCCGAGAGCCTGCGGCCATCCGGCGATGACCTCGAGGCCCTGGCCAACGCCGTGCGCGAGGCTGCAGCTGCCAGCGAGCGCAGCGCCACCCTCTTCGACGAACTCGAGTCGCGCACCGCGGTCGGAGCTGAGGGGACGCGTCGGGGCCACCTGAGATCCCTTCCCGCCGGCTACGACTCCGAGGGGTGATGGTGGCCGGCTCATCCGGCGACTCCTCCCCCCGGGACGCAGCGGGACTCGACTTGGTCTTCAAGGCCTATGACGTGCGTGGACTGGTGCCCGAGCAGTTCGATGCCGAGATCGCTCGCAGGACCGGGGCGGCGTTCGTCGAGGTCCTCGGTATCCGCGCGCAAGACGGCGGGCCCGGTGCTGTCGTCATCGGCCAGGACATGCGGCCGTCGGGGGATGAGCTCGTCGCGGCCTTCGCCGAGGGTGTCTGCGCACAGGGCTGCGATGTGATCCGCATCGGACTCGCCAGCACGGACGGGCTGTACTTCGCCTCTGGTGACCTGGGCCTGCCCGGGGCGATGTTCACCGCCAGTCACAACCCCGCGGAGTACAACGGCATCAAGCTGTGTCGCGCGGGCGCGGCCCCGGTGGGATCGGAGACGGGCCTGCGTGCGATGCGCGATCTCGTCGAGTCCGGGGTGCCTGCCTTCGACGGCCCGGCCGGCTCGGTCACCAGGCGCGACACGATGCCTGCCTACGCCGGGTTCCTGCGCTCTCTCGTCGACCTATCCGAGGGGCGTGACCTGTCCGTCGTGATCGACGCCGGCAACGGCATGGCCGGTCTCACGGTGCCGGCGGTGCTCGGCACGGAGGCGGGCCTGCCCGCGCTTCCCCTGAGCATCACCCCGCTCTACTTCGAGCTCGATGGCACATTCCCGAACCACGAGGCGAATCCGATCGAGCCCGCCAACCTGCGCGACCTGCAGCGCGCGGTGGTCGCTGAGGGTGCCGACATCGGTCTGGCCTTCGATGGCGACGCCGATCGCTGCTTCGTCATCGACGAGCGTGGCGTCGCCGTCACGCCATCGGCGATCACGGCACTGATCGCCGAGCGCGAGCTCCTGCGCAGGCCGGGGTCGACCATCATCTACAACTGCATCAGCTCGCGGACGGTGCCCGAGGTGATCTCCGAGTGCGGGGGAGTGGGCGAGCGCACGCGCGTGGGCCACTCCTTCATCAAGGCGCGCATGGCGGAGACAGGAGCCGTCTTCGGCGGCGAGCATTCGGGTCACTTCTACTTCACCGACTTCTGGCGAGCGGATTCCGGCATGCTCGCGGCGATGCATGTGCTTGCGGCTCTGGGCTCGGCGCCGCCGGGGACCACGCTGTCCAGCCTGCTCGCCCGCTTTGACCGGTACGTCGCGAGCGGCGAGATCAACTCGGTGGTCGATGACGCGGCAGCCGCGACGGATCGGGTCCGCAAGGCCTACGCCGGTCAGGAAAAGGTCACCTTCGATGACCTCGACGGCATGACCGTGTCGGCACCCGACTGGTGGTTCAACCTCCGGCCGAGCAACACCGAGCCCCTCCTCCGGCTGAACGTCGAGGCAGTGGATGCTGGCACCATGGAGTCCGTGCGCGACGAGGTGCTCGCCATCGTCCGCGAGCCGTGAGGAGGACTGCCGTGTCGGACACACAGGGTGCGCTGGGCCAGGGCGAACTGGGC
>CAYYZU010000054.1:0-1128 GCA_964476205.1 uncultured Actinomyces sp.
GCGCGGACCGATGCTCCACGCGAGGTAGTTCCACGCCCAGTCGGCCAGCACGCTCACGCGATTGCGGCCGCCGGCGAGATAGGCCACGTGGAGACCGAGCCACGCAAGCCACGCGGGTGTGCCATGCAGCCGCAGCCCCTGCGGTGTCTCGGCCACGGCTCGACGCCGGCCGATGGTCGCCATCTGACCTTTGTCGAAGTAGCGGAAGGGCTCCATGAGCTTGCCGGTCGCGAGAGCGGTGATGTTGCGCGCCACCTGCCTACCCATCTGCATGGCCACGGGAGCGACCATCGGCAGCGGCGCGCCACCGTCGGGGCTGAAGGCCGCCGTGTCACCCACGACCCAGACGTCCGGGACACCAGGCAAGCGAAGAAACTCGTCGACGATGAGTCGTCGGGCCGGGCCGGTGGCGGCAAGGTCGCGCCACTGCTCGGGCGCGGCCACTCCTGCCGCCCACACGACAGTCCCCGCGGGCAGGACCTCGCCGGACTTGAGGTGCACATCCCGCTCGTACATCCGATCGACCGCGGTGTCGACCTTGACCGTGACGCCGAGTTGCTCCAGCTCCTCCTTGGCGTGCGCACTGGACTCCTCCGAGAAGGAGGGAAGCAGTCGCGGACCGGCCTCGACCAGAGTGACGGTGGCCTTGTCAGCAATGTCGGGGTACTCCCGCACCAGGCTCGACTGGAGCTCAGCCACCGCCCCACTCACCTCGACCCCTGTCGGTCCGCCGCCGACGACGACAACGCGCAGCGTCTCGCGTGGCAGTCGCCCCTCTTGCACCTCCTCGTAGGTGTTCAGCAACCGCATCTTGATGCGGCGGGCATCGGCAATCGACTTCATCTGGAGTGCGTGCTCCTCGACACCCGGGATGCCGAACGTCGTGCCCACGCTGCCGGTGGCGATGACCAGTTGGTCGTAGTCGACATCCTGGCCGTCGTAGAGCCGGATGCGATGCGCCTGCGGATCGATGCGCACGACCTCTCCGCGGATGAAGGTCACGCCGGGGATCGCTGCGCGCACGGGGTAGGCGATGTCGTCCTCGGGCAATGCGCCCGTGGCTACCTGGTAGAGCAGCGGGCTGAAGAGTTGATACGGGTGGCGATCGACCAGGACGACGTCGATCCG
>CAYYZU010000054.1:1228-10386 GCA_964476205.1 uncultured Actinomyces sp.
GCAGCGGGCTGAAGAGTTGATACGGGTGGCGATCGACCAGGACGACGTCGATCCGCGGGGACTTGCGCAGCAGTTTGGCCGCATCGAGGCCAGCGAATCCTGCCCCGATGATGACGACCTTCATGCGCTTCATAGACGGATGGTGTCAGTGCGGGCGCACGGGTCAACCGGCAGGGCAGGCCTGGGCGAGCGGCACGGCCGATGGTGCATCTGCCGTGAGCTCGGCGTAGAGCCGATTGCACTCGACCGCAACCGTGTCGCTCTGCAAGACCACTTCGCCGAGGATTGCCACGGCCTCGTCGACGCCTGCGGCATCGCGCACAGCGAGCAACTGGCCAAGCACCTGGTCGTAGGGCGACAGCGAGGACCCGGCAGTCGGCGGAGCAGAGAGCCGTGCGCGATCGGCGTCGGTGAGCTCGGGCAGTTCCACGCCGTGGCGATGTGCCTGGGCGGCGACTACCTCAGACACCGTAGGCAGATCATCGACCGCCGTGCCGTCATCGCTGCTCCAGGCACCCCAGACGAGCGCCCCGACCACCCCGAGGGTGATGACGGCGAGCACGATGACCACGACGCGAGCCACGCCACGAGGGTACGTCGTGACCGCGGGTGCACGCTGACCGAGGCGCGGGCGCCTAAGGTGCCGATATGGCCCATTCGTCCCCCCACGCAGGCCCTGAATCCTCCGTCGGCACCGAGCGACGTTGGTGGTCCCTCGTCGGGCTCTGCCTCGTCACGGCACTGGTCTGGGTCACCGCCAGCGACATCTCCATCGCTCTTCCGACCATCGCCAAGGATCTCGGCGGCACGATGGACACGCTGCAGTGGGCGGTCAACGGCTACTTCTTGGCCGGCGCTCTCATCATCGTGGGCGGTCGAGTCGGAGACATCTACGGCCGGCGACTGCTCTTCGCGATCGGCACCATCCTCATCCTCGTGGGCTCCGTCGTCGCCGCCCTCGCGCCGTCCCCCATCGTCTTGATCGTCGGACGTGTCCTCGAGGGCATCGGCGCAGCGGCAGTGCTGCCGACAGCACTGGCGATGATCGCGGTCATCTTCACCGGCAAGCAGCGCGACACGGCCATCGCGGCATGGATCGCGGTGTGCTGGGGCGCTCAGGCGTTCGGGCCACTTGTGGGCGGCGTCATTGTGGAAGGCTTGAACTGGCGCTGGATCTTCTGGATCAACCTGCCCATCGGCATCGCGGCTCTCGCACTCACTTGGTGGGCAACTCCGGAGACACGTGACGCCAATGCTGCGCGCCGCATCGACATCCCCGGTGTGGTCACGCTGGTGGGCAGCATCTTCCTGCTCTCGTGGGCCCTGGTGCAGTTCGACACTCTCCCCACAGCCATCTTCGACGCCATGATCATCGGGGCGGTGCTGCTCCTCGTCGCCTTCATCCTGATCGAGCGCCGCGTGGCCAACCCGGTCATCAAGCTGTCGGTCTTTCGCATGAAGCGCTTCGACGGAGCGGTACTCGCCAATCTCATCGCCAACTTCGTCTTCGGCGGCGTGATCTTCTTCATGGCGCTCTACCTGCAGGTCGTCGAGGGCTACGACCCCCTGACCGCGGGCCTGCTGCTGTTGCCCGCCACGATCCCGATCCTGATCGTCAACCCGCTCGGCAACTGGCTCGGCCAGCGCTTCGGTCCCGCATGGCCGACCGCCGTGGGCATGGCCTGCCTCGCCGTCGCGGCCTTCCTCCTACTCGATCTCACCGGCACGTACTCCCAGCTGATCGCGCCGTTCATCCTCATCGGCATCGGCATCGGGCTGCAGATCACTCCCTGTGCAGCCACGGCGGTGGAGGATCCCGGCGATGCGGGAGAGGGCGTCGTCTCAGGTGTCTTCAAGGCAGCGTCCATGATCGGTGGCTCGCTCGGCGTGGCAGTGGGCACCGCCGTCTTCCAGAGCAGCGCCCGAAGCCAACTCGAGACGATTCTCAGCAACCCGCCGGCCGAGACCCTCGCCAAGGTGCTCGACGTGCTCACCGGAGGCCTGAGCCTCGACGATGTCGCCTCGCTGATCCCGGGCGACGCGCGCCAGGTGATCACGGACGTCTTCGACGCCGCGGTAGGCATGGCGATGTGGCCCACCATCGTCGTGTCGCTCATCGGTGTCATCGTGGCTATCGTGCTGCTACGCGGGAAGGCTCCCGCGGGTGGCATGGGCCACTGAATCTCATCATCGACAAGACAACGAGAAGGACGGCATTGTGAGCATCAGCGTGGGCGACCGCATCCCCGACGTGACCCTGCGGGTCGTGACCGAGGCAGGTGCCGACCCCGTCGCCAGTGCCGACCTCCTCGGATCGGGCCGGGTGGTGCTCTTCGCCGTCCCGGGCGCTTTCACGCCCACCTGCTCCAACGTGCACCTGCCGTCGTACGTCGATACGGCGGGTGAACTGTCCGCCGCGGGCGTGGACCGCATCGTGTGCCTGTCCGTCAACGACCCCTTCGTCATGGCCGCGTGGGGTGCCTCGCAGGGAGTGGGACCGGAGATCACGATGGTTTCCGACGGCAACGCGGAGTTCACCGAAGCGGTTGGCATGGGTGTCGATGCCTCACGTGCCGGCATGGGCATGCGCTCGAAGCGCTACGCCATGGTGATCGAAGATGGTGTCGTCACGGCCTTCCTCCCGGAGGAGGACGGCTTCTCCGCCCTCGTGAGCACGGGGCAGTGCGTCATCGACGCGCTCAAGGCCTGACGGGCAGGCAGCGCGGGTAGTCGCCCGTATACGCGACGGTCAGCGATCGCGTGGGCCGCGTAAGCGCGACGTAGAGGTCGGTGCCCCTGCGCGCTGCCTCGGCGTCGATGAGGTCGGGCTCGACCACGAAGACATCGTCGAACTCCAGTCCCTTGGCCTGGGTGACCGTGAGGACTGAGACGACCGCATCGAGCCGGTCGTCGCCATGGCCCACCATGCCCTCGGGCAACGCGGCGCGCAGTGACTCCTCGATGGCATCGACGAGTGAGGGCGCCGTGATGACGGCGACCCGGCCGGCATCCTCCTGCCGGGCACTAGCTGCGACAAGGTCGGCGACTTCGCCGACGGCGTTCAGGCCCACGATCACGGGCTCTTCGCCGTCGCGGATCGACTCGACCGGCGCAGGCTCCCGGCCACAGGCAAGCAGCACCTCTCGCGCGAGGTCCATGAACGGCCGCGGAGTGCGGTAGTTGACGGTGAGCCGCTCCACGCGCCAGCGCTGCTCGGTGCGATGGCGTGACTTGGTGATGTCGCGCAGCGCCGTGGCCCAGTCGCTCGCGCCGGCCGCCGACGCGGTCTGGTCGAGGTCGCCCACCACAGTCATCGATAGCGAGGGGCACCGCCGTGCGAGCACGCGCCATGCCATCGGGGAGAGCTCCTGCGCCTCGTCCACGACGACGTGGCCGTAGACCCACTCGCGATCCTCGGACGCCCGGTCGGCCACCGACATGATCTCGCGGGGACCGGAGTACCTATCGAGCAGTTGCTCGGCCGAGACCCCGCGGGTGCCGGTCATCTCCAGCACGGACTGGGCGTACTCCTGCTCCGCGCGCCGCTCGGCGTCCGCGCGGGCCTGCGCCTGGCGCTCGGCCTCGTCCTCGACGCCGAGGAGTTCAGCGGCCTCATCGAGAAGGGGTACGTCGGCCGTGGTCCAAGCGGCTCCCCGCGGGCGCTGGAGGAGGGCCCTGTCGTCCGCGCGCATGCTCGGGGCCGCCGCGGCCAGTCGAGCAGGGTCGGCGTAGAGATCGGAGAGGAGTTGCTCGGGAGTGACGGGCATCCAGGCGAGGTTGACCTCGCGGCGCACGTCGCGAGAGTCGCGCAGGTCGCCGATGAGGATGTCGCGATGGCCGTCGAGGTCCTGATGCCGCGCCTCGGCTAACTGTCTCGCGAGCGAGTCGAGCAGCGTGAGGGCGAAGGTGCGGCGCGCGACATTGTGCGGGCGTCGTGACGCGCGCGCGCGATCGCGTGCGGAGACGACCATCTCGGGAGTGAGCACGATGGTCGTGCCCCCGACGTCGAGCTTCCGCGGACCGTCGGGCACGCGCTGGCGGGCACGCACCGCGCGGTGAATGACATCCGCCATCGCTGAGCGCCCCTTGATAGCCGCAACCTCCGCCGGCTCCCAGGCAGTCGCGTCAAGGCCCGGATAGAGCTGGCCCGGGGTGGCCAGGACCGCTGACGTCTCGCCGAGCGCGGGCAGCACCTGGCCGATGTAGTGCAGGAAGATTCGGTTGGGTCCGACGATGAGGACGCCGCTTCGAGCGAGGCGATCGCGGTGGGTGTAGAGCAAATAGGCGGCTCGATGCAGGGCAACCACCGTCTTGCCGCAGCCCGGCGCGCCCTCGACGACCAGGATTCCCTCAAGCGGCGAGCGGACGATGGCGTCCTGCTCGGCCTGCATTGTGGCGACGATGTCGTGCATCCGGCCCGTGCGGCGCGCGGCGAGCGCCGCCATGAGCACTCCACCGCCCTGCACGTCCTCGGCCTGGACACCAGAGTCGCCCTCCGCGAGCGCCGAGAGGTCGAGCACGTCATCCTCGAGAGAGGAGACCTCGCGTCCGGACGTCACGATGTGGCGGCGGCGTACGACGCCCCGCGGATCAGCGGACGTCGCTTGATAAAACGGCTCGGCCGCGGGCGCGCGCCAGTCGGTGAGGAGCGGGCGCTGCTCGTCATCGGCGAGGCCGAGACGGCCGATGTAACGCGACTGGCCGTCGGCGAGATCAAGCCGGCCGAAGCACAGCCGGGTCTCCGCAGCCTCCAGTGCCTGGAGCCGCTCGGCATAGAGCTTGACGAAAGCATCCTGCTCGGTCATGGCCGCAGGGGTCCCGGCCGTCTGATCGTGCTGGGCCCGGCGGAGGTCCTCACGGGTGCGGCGACGCAGCTCGTCGAGTCGGTCGTAGAGGGAACCCACCACCGCGCGTTCGGTGGCGAGCTCGCGCTCTCGGCTGACCCCCATGGCATGCCTCCAGATCAAGGGGAGGATCGATCATGCCGCACGAGCGGAGGAATGGCCCGCCGGGGGCTGCGACGGGAGAGAGGGGCCCACCTGCAGCCCACGCGCCGCCCGTTATCGACGTGAACAGCGTGCTTAGCGTCGAGGACGGGCGGGGGCCAGGCCGCGCGACGGGAGTTCCCGTCGGGACTTGCTTGCGGGAGTGAGGCTTAGGCGAGGGAGAAGCTGCGCTTGGTCCAGTCGGCCCAGTCGATGTTCCACATGGCGCCCGGGCCCTCGTACCAGTCGAGATCGACGCCCGTGCCCTCCGTGATGACCGGGTCGCCTTCGAAGGCGTTCTCGTAGAACCAGATCGCATCTTCCATCGACATGTTGGTGCATCCGTGCGAGGTCGAGGCGACACCGAGGTTGTAGAGGTTCCAGGGCGCAGCGTGGAGATACTCGCCGCTCGGGGTGAGTCGCAACGCGTAAGGGACATCGACGTCGTAGGGCTCGCGCGGGCCGGGGTTGACCATGCGCTTCATCTCATAGCGCTCAAGGATCGTCTTAACGCCCGAAGCGGTCTCCCACGTGGGCTTGCCGAGCGACACCGGCACCTTGCGGAGCGTGAGGCCGTCGCGCTTGACCTTGCCGACGAGCTTGTCTGCGGGGATGGTGAAGATGAGCTCGCGGCCGACACGGAACTTCACCGTCGGGTCGTAGGTCGCCAGGCCGTTCTTCTTCCAGTCGAAGTCGACCTTGACGTCGGTGTAGGCAGGCCAGAACTCCTTGGGACGGAAGGCCATCGTCGTGTCATTGGGCCAGCTCCACGCAGCAATGCCGAAAGGCTTGCTCGCGATCACCGTGGCAGCTTGCTCGAGCTTGACCTTCTGCTTGTCCGGCACGGGGTAGGCGAACTCGATGCGAATGACGGTGCCTACGCCGTAGAGATCCTTCACGCGCGTGGGATAGACCGTGGAGATGAGAGCGGGATCCTTGTCCCACTCGAGCACGTTGACATCAGGCGTGTACACGCGAGCGGCCTCGGCACCCATCTGCTCAGCGGTGTACGCGACCGGCTCCGCGCCATCAGTCGCATCGCCGTCGATGAAGATGCCGTCCTCGACGGGCGAGGGCGTCACGATAGATGCGACAGCTGTCGAGCCGGTCCACGGTGAGGAAAGGCCGAGAGCAACGCCGCCCACGATCGCCACAGCAGCGAGCGCGGCAATACCAGTGATCACGCCTGCAAGGCGCACCACCGCTCCGCTCCGCCCCGAATCCGGGCGGGCATGCCTGCCTGCCATGTCCCCCATGGTGGCAAATGCCAGGGGGCCTGTGGCGGATGAGGCGGGTGTGGCGTGGTCAAAGTTATGGGGCTGTGACCTGGGCAAGTCCCGTGAGGCGGGCACGAGGGGCGGAGCCCACCTGGGAGACTCGCCCTCGTGGAGGACGAGCTCGATCGCGGCATCCTGGCCCTGCTCGGGGCCCAGGGGCGTATGTCCTACGCCGACCTGGCCCGCGAGACCGGCCTGTCGACCTCGGCGGTCCACCAGCGGGTGCGCCGCCTGGAGGAGCGCGGGGTCATCACCGGCTACCGCGCGGTCATCGATCCCCGGGCCATCGGCCTGCCGCTTACAGCGCTCATCGACCTCACCCCGCTCGATCCCTCCGCACCCGATGACATCCCGCAGCGCGTGGAGAGCTTCGCCGAGATCGAGTCATGCTGGTCGGTCGCGGGCTCGGCGTCCTATGTCGTGAAGGTGCGCGTCACGGAGCCTGCTGACCTCGAGGAGTTGCTGGCGCGCATCCGCGCGGCCGCCGGGGTCTCGACCCGCACGACGATCGTGCTGTCGACGCCCTTCGAGGGCCGCCCACCCGTGGCGTGACTCAGGCGCCCATCTCGCGCGCGATTGCAGCGGCGAAAGCGTCGACATCCTCCGCGGACGTATCCCACGAGCACATCCAGCGCACCTCGCCGGTGTGGTCATCCCAGGTGTAGAAGCGGTAGTCACGCTGAAGGCGCTCGGTCACCGCCGGCGGCAGGATGGCAAACACGGCATTCGCGTCGACGCGGCGCATGACCTCCACGCCCGGAATCGCCCGCACCGCAGTCTCGAGTCGGCGCGCCATCGCATTGGCGTGACTCGCGTTGCGCAGCCATAGGTCGTCGGTGAGCAGCGCGGAGATCTGAGCGCTGACGAAGCGCATCTTGCTGGCGAGCTGCATGGCGGACTTGCGCAGGAAGGGGACCGCGCTTGCGAGGGTCGGATCGAGAACGATGACCGCCTCCGCGCCCATGGCACCGTTCTTGGTACCGCCAAAGGAAACCGCATCCACTCCCACATCGGTGGTGATCTCGCGCAGGGCTACGCCGAGGCTCGCGGCCGCGTTAGCCAGTCGCGCACCATCGAGGTGCAGGCGCAGGCCGAGAGAGTGCACATGGTCAGCAAGAGTGCCGAGCTGGTCGACGGTGTACGCCGTACCGAGCTCCGAGGACTGGGTGATCGTGACGACCGCCTGCTGGGCGCGGTGCACGTCTCCCGCGCGCACGGCATGGACATCAACGAGCTCGGGCGTGAGCAGTCCGTCCTCCGTGGGCACGGTCCACAACTTGAGGCCGGCGACCTTCTCGGGCGCACCGCCCTCATCGACGTTGACGTGCGCGGACTCTGCGCAGATCACGGCCTCCCAGGGCCGGCACATCGACTGGAGCGCGACGACATTGGCGCCGGTGCCATTGAAGACGGGGAAGACCTCGGCCTGCGGACCGAAGTGATCGCGCACCAGGCCACGCAGGCGCTCGGTCTCGTCATCGTCGCCGTACGCCACCGCATGCCCGGCATTGGCTCGGGCGATTGCCTCGAGCACCTCGGGATGGATGCCGGCGTAGTTGTCGCTGGCGAAGCCGCGCCAAGGTGCGGACATGTCAGGCCTCCGTGAGATCGCGGCGCACCCCGTTGGGTGTGTCGCCTCCGACGATCCCATGGATCGCCGCGGCGAGGTCCACCGTGTCGGTGTAGCCGGGGAATGCCTGGTCGGGCTGAGCCTCACGCATGGCCGCATCGACGAGCGCCTTGACAGCGACGATCACGGCGCGCGCCGAAGTGTCCTTGAACGAGTGCGCAAGACCGGCCACCCAGGTCTCGGCCGCAGCCTTGGCGGTGGCGTAGGCCACATTGCCGGCCGTGGGCTTGGACGCGGCGGTGCTCGACACGATGACGTAGCAGCCACCCGATGCGATGAGCGCGTCGCGGAAGGCAACAGTGGTCGTGCGCACGGTGCCGAAGACACCGGGAGCGATGGCATCCCACGCCTCGAGTGCGCCCAGGTCGACTGTCTTGGATCCCTGCCAACCGCCGACCAGGTGCACGACCGCGTCGATACGCCCATGACGTGCGACCACGTCGTCGCGGAATCTGATCACGTCATCGACGTCGAGAAGGTCGACCACAGCCGCCTCTCCGGACACGGGTGCGGCCGCCTCCCGCGCGAGGTCCTCGCGCCGGTCGACCACGATGACGAGATGATCTGCGCCCAGGGCGAGGGCTGCCGCCCGACCGCCCATGCCGGCGCCAAGGATGACGGCGACGGGGCGACTCATGCCGCCATCCCGGTGATGCCACGGGCCGAGTCGATGGCCGGTGCAAGCGCCTTGCGCAGCGACTCGTAGAAGACATTGAGCGGGAACTCATCAGGAAGCACCGCGTCGACGGCTTCCTTCGGCTCGGATGGCAGTGCCTGCGCACCTCGCGCCCAGACCGACTGGGGGTGCGGGGGCACCAGCGAACTCACGAACTCGTACGCCGCGAGCCAATGGCCAAGGCGCGAACGGTCGATTCCCTCGCGGTAGAGGGTCTCCACCTCATCGCACAGGGCGTCCATGCTCTCCTGCACGCGCGACCAGTCGATGACGAGCGTGTTGTCGGTCCAGCGCACGACACCTGACTTGTGGAGCCAGGCGAAGATGATCTGCCCGGCCAGGCCGTCGTAGTTGCGCACGCGGTCACCTGTCGTGGGGAAGCGGAAGAGTCGGTCGAAGAGGATCGCGAGACGGACGTAAGGAGCGAGGACGACGCCGTTGTCCTCCAACTGACGCGTCTCGCGGAAGGTCGACAGGTCGCAGCGCAACTCCTCGAGGCCATACATCCAGTAGGGCATGCGCTGCTTGATCATGAAGGGATCGAAGGGCAGGTCGCCGTGGCTGTGGGTGCGGTCGTGCACGAGATCCCA
>CAYYZU010000055.1:0-10346 GCA_964476205.1 uncultured Actinomyces sp.
CCCCGGCGTCCGACATCCTGCACGAGTTGAGCAAGCACAAGAACTTCGGCGTCGTCACCTTCCAGGCGGAGGACGAGATCGCCGGCATCGGCGCGGCACTCGGAGCGTCGTACGCCGGGTCGCTCGGAGTGACGACCACGTCCGGGCCCGGCGTCGCACTCAAGTCGGAGACGATCGGTCTCGCGGTCTCGCTCGAGCTGCCGCTCATCATCGTCGACGTGCAGCGCGGCGGCCCCTCGACCGGCCTGCCGACCAAGACCGAGCAGTCCGACCTCCTCCAGGCGATGTTCGGTCGCAACGGAGAGGCCCCGGTGCCGATCGTGGCGCCCCGCTCCCCCGGTGACTGCTTCGACGCCGCCGTGGAGGCCGCGCGCATCGCGGTCACGTACCGCACACCCGTCTTCCTGCTCAGCGACGGCTACCTGGCCAACGGCTCCGAGCCGTGGCGCATCCCCGAGCTCGATTCCCTGCCCGTGATCGACCCGGCCTTCACCACGGAGCCGAATCGCGAGGACGGCAGCTTCTGGCCCTACCTGCGTGATGAGGAGACGCTGGCCCGACCCTGGGCAATACCGGGCACGCCCGGCCTGGAGCACCGCATCGGCGGACTCGAGAAGGCGGACGGCAGCGGCAACATCTCCTACGACCCGGAGAACCACGACCGCATGGTGCGGCTGCGCCAGGCCAAGGTCGATGCGATCGCACGCACGATCCCCCCGCTCGAGGTCGAGGACCCCTCCGGAGACGCCCGAGTGCTCGTGCTGGGCTGGGGCTCGACGTATGGCCCGATCGGGGCCGCGTGCCGCGATGTGCGCGCCCAGGGCATGTCCGTGGCCCAGGCGCACCTGCGCCATCTCAATCCCTTCCCCGCCAACACCGGCGAAGTCCTACGCCGCTACGACCGAGTGATCATCCCCGAGATGAACCTCGGGCAACTCGCGCTGCTCATCCGCGGCAAGTACCTCGTCGACGCCATCGGCTACAACCAGGTGCGAGGCCTGCCCTTCACCTCCGAAGAACTCAGCACGACCATCACCGACGTGATCGGGAGCCTGTGACGCCATGACCGCGACCGACCTGCCCATGCCCGGCCTCGCGCTCGTCCCGCGCACGGACGAGAAGCAGACCGCCAAGGACTTCAAGACCGACCAGGAGGTGCGCTGGTGCCCCGGGTGCGGGGACTACGCGATCCTTGCCGCCGTCCAGGGCTTCCTCCCCGAGCTCGGACTGCGCAAGGAGAACATCGTCTTCGTCTCCGGGATCGGATGCTCTTCGCGCTTCCCGTACTACATGGACACCTACGGCGTGCACTCGATCCATGGGCGTGCGCCGGCCATCGCCACGGGCATCGCGATCACGCGCCCTGACCTCTCGGTGTGGGTCGTCACCGGAGACGGGGATGCGCTTTCCATCGGCGGCAACCACCTCATCCATGCGCTGCGACGCAACGTAAATCTCAAGATCCTGCTCTTCAACAACCGGATCTATGGCCTGACCAAGGGCCAGTACTCGCCCACCTCCGAGACGGGCAAGATCACCAAGTCCACGCCTCTCGGCTCGCTGGACCACTCCTTCAATCCGGTGTCCATCGCGCTCGGTGCCGAGGCGTCCTTCGTCGCGCGGACGGTCGACTCCGACCGCAAGCACCTCACCGAGACCCTGCGCCGCGCTGCCGCGCACGAGGGCACCGCGCTCGTGGAGATCCTGCAGAACTGCAACATCTTCAACGACGGGGCGTGGGAGCCGCTCAAGGACGCCGAGACGAGCGACGACAACCTCATCCGTCTCGTGGACGGCGAGCAGGTGCGCTTCGGCAAGGATGGCGACAAGGTCGTCGTCCGCGGCGAGCAAGGGCACCTCGCCGTGGTCGATGCAGCCACGGTCGATGAGTCTCAGATCATCGTCTTCGACTCCCATGCTGCGGATCCGGGCCTGGCCTTCGCGCTCTCGCGCCTCGCAGACGTGCACTCGCTCCGCGACACAGCCATCGGCGTCTTCCGCGACGTGGAGCGCCCGTCCTATGACCGCCTCGTGCGCGAGCAAGTGGCCAGCGTTCGGGAATCGGGCGAGGGCGATCTCGCGTCTCTGGTTCGGGGCAAGGACACCTGGACAGTCTCCTGAGCACCAAGCCCCGATCCGAATTCACCACCGGCCTGCTCTTTGGCATCGCCGCCTACGGCCTGTGGGGAGCGTTCCCGCTCTACTTCTCACTCTTCGACGGGGTCAACCCGATCGAGGTTGTCGCCTACCGCATCGTGTGGTCCTTCGCGTTCTGCCTCCTGCTCCTGCTCTTCATCCGAGGAGGATGGCGTGACGTCGGGCGCACCCTGCGCGATCGACGCAGCCTCGGATTGCTCACTCTCGCGTCCCTCGCCATCGCCATCAACTGGACGACGTACGTCTACTCGGTCTCGACGGACGCGGTCGTCGAAGCAGCACTGGGCTACTTCATCAATCCGCTGGTATCCGTGGCCATGGGCGTGGTCATCCTGCGCGAGCGCCTGCGCGCACCCCAGTGGACCGCCGTCGCGATCGCAGGCATCGGCGTGATCATCATCGGCTTCGCGGAGGGAGCCGCCCCCTGGATCGGGATCATCCTCGCCCTGAGCTTCGGCAGCTACGGCCTGCTCAAGAAGCTTGCCGGCGTGGCCGCGGTGCCAGGACTGACCGTGGAGACACTGGTCCTCATCCCGGTCGCCGCCGTTGCCCTCGGATACTTCGAGGTGCAGGGCAGCGCCGCCGTCGCCGACAGCGGCTGGGGTATGGGCGCGCTCCTCGCACTTCTCGGACCGGTGACCGCCATCCCTCTCATGTGGTACGCCGCTGCCGCCAATCGACTCCCGCTGGCGACCCTGGGGGTGCTGCAGTACTCGACGCCGACCGTCATCTTCATCCTCGGCATCACGGTCTTCGGTGACTCCGTCAACACCGGCGAATGGATCGGCTTCTCGCTCATCTGGGTCGCGCTCGCGGTCTTTTCGACCGATGCGATCCGGCGCTCCCGCAAGCCCAGTCGCGTCGACGCGCTCGAGGTCGCAGAGCCCACCTGATTCACCGGCTAGACGCCGGCGCGCTTGGCCTTGTCGAGGATCTCCGCGCGTCCGCTCGCTCCGAGGAGATGCCCCAGTGCCGTGATGTCGGCCTTGATGGTGGCCACGCTGTAGCCAAGCTCCTCCGCGATCTCACGATTGCCCTTGCCGTCGCGCATGAGCACGAGCACCTCACGCTGGCGAGCCGTGATCTCCAGCGGCGCGGTCTCGGTGAGGTTGGAGTTGGCCGTGCCCCGAAGGGCCGACGAGGCGAGCACCCACATCACCGTGGCGCTCAGCAGGCCGTCGATCGTCGCCCGCAGGTGCCAGGAGTGCTCGACATGCGCGGCGAAGCCCAGGATGACGAATCCGATCGGAGCGCCGCGGTGACGAAGGGGGAGGAACGCCATCTCCCCTTCCGCCGTCAGGCTGCGGAAGAAGGGAGCGGCGAGGGGGTAGGCCTCAGCGACCTGACCCTTCGTCAGCCACTTCTCCCTGCCCATGCGGAAGGTCTCCGCACCCGGCAGATGCATGTCTGCGGTGACGCGCGCGTAGACGGCGTTCTCGCGACGGCCCATACCGTAGGAGGCCACCAGGTCCAGCGTCTGACCGTCGGGCCGCGCGGCGTAGACGAGTGCGAGATCGGCACCGAAGGGAGCGAAGAGTCCGCGGCAGATCGCGAAGCCCACCGCATCGCCGTCGGGAAGATCGCTCAGCATCCAGAGGTAGGAGATGAGCGGCGTGCCGTCGAGGGCGAAGTCCTCGGGACGGACGATATCCCCCAAGCGAGCCTCGTCGGCCTCGCGATCCGTGCTGCGGCGCCTCGGCATGCCGCCCCCTCCCCTTCGCGGTGCTGTCATCAGTGTCGCAACGTGATCCCACCGCCCCTAGGCAGGGGCTATAGCCGGTCTATAGCCCCTGGGAGAGCCCACATCCAGGTCCCCTGGGCGATAGACATAGGCCGTCCGCCAGTCGCGGGGGTGGCGGAACGGGCTCGACTCGCCGGCTCACACCGTCGGGGGGATGCGGTGACGAGACGGCGAGTCGAGCCTCGCCAAGGTAGCCACCCGACTACCTCGGCGTACCGGACATGCGCCTGTTCGCATGTCCCTGTTTGCATTTCTCGGGGCCTTCCTAGGCTGAGGCCATGTCCTCGGAACCCGTGACTTCGCCTGATCCTTACGCCACCCCTGAGCGCCGCGCCCTGCGCGCCCTGGTCACCGACTTCACGACCCGTGAAATCGCCCCGCACCTGCCCGACTGGGAGAGGGAAGGCGAGCTCCCGCGCGAGCTTCACCGCAAGGCGGCCGAGGCGGGGATCCTCGGCATCGGCTTTCCCGAAGAGGTCGGGGGCTCCGGCGGGGACCTGATCGACGTGGTCGTCATGACCGAGGCTCTCCTGGAAGCCGGCGGCAGTGGCGGCATCATCTCCGGGCTCTTCAGTCACGGCATCGCGCTCCCCCATGTGGTCGATGAGGCAGGCCGCCGGCGCGAGCGCGGTGACGAATCCGGAGCCGACGACCTCGTTGCGCGCGTGATCGCTCCGGTGCTGCGCGGGGAGGCCATCGCGAGCCTTGCCGTCACCGAGCCGGACGGCGGTTCCGATGTGGCCCGCCTGCGCACCCGCGCCACCCGCCTCGACGGAGGCTGGGAGGTCTCCGGGGCCAAGCTCTACATCACATCGGGCGTGCGCGCTGATGTCGTCGTGGCTGCCGTACGCACCGGCACCCAGGAGGAGGGGGCCGCGGGCATCTCGCTGGTCCTGCTGGACCCGCGAGCCGAGGGCTACGCCACACCCCGGGCACTGGACAAGATGGGCTGGTGGTGCAGCGATACCGCCGAGCTCGTCTTCGACAGCGTCCGCGTGCCGGAGGGAGACGTCCTCGGGCAGGGTCTGGGCTTCGCCTCGCTTGCGCGACACTTCGTGTCGGAGCGCATCAGCATCGCGGCCACGGCGTACTCCACCGCCCAGCGCGCACTCGACCTGACCGTCGCCTGGGCGCGCCAGCGCGAGACCTTCGGCCGGCCGCTGGTCTCCCGGCAGGTCGTGCGCCACACCCTCGTGGAGATGGCTCGCCAGGTTGACGTCGCCCGGGTCTACACGCGCGATGTGGCTCGCCGCTATGCCGCAGGTGAGGACGTCATCCTCCCCGCCGTGCAGGCCAAGAAGACAGCCGTCGAGGCATGCGAGTTCGTCGTCGACCGCGCCGTGCAGTTCCACGGGGGCATGGGCTACATGCGCGAGAGCGAGGTCGAGCGCCATTACCGTGATGCGCGCGTGCTCGGTATCGGCGGCGGGGCTACCGAGGTCATGGACGACCTGGCTGCCCGCCTTCTCGGCTACTGACAGTCCGCCGCCACAGGTTCACACGGGATCCAGCTCTCTCGCCAGTCACGTTTCTGCCAGTTGCACGAGGCTATCGGCCGTAAAGCCTCGTCCAACTGGCAATGACGGGCGAGAAAGAGTCGGTCGCCGGCAAAAAGTCACGAGCCAACGACAGCCGAGTGAGGCGGAGGGAGCCGGTGAGATCGGTCAGCCGGTGCGGGTGACCACGTAGTCGCAGAGCGCCGTGAGCGCGTTGCGCGCACCGCCGTCCGGCAGCGCGACGAGAGTCTCGCGAGCGCGGTCCGCCCACGCGCGGGCCTCACTACGGGCTGAGTCCAGTGCCGGGTGCTCGCGCAGGCGCTTGAGTGCCTCGGCATGGTCAGCGTCATCGTCGAGGGGCCGCGTGAGGAGCTCGTGCAGGCGCGGGTCGTCGTCGGTCGCCAGGGCAATGAGCCCGGTGAGGGTGGGCACCCCCTCCCGCAGATCAGTGCCGGGCACCTTGCCGGAGGCATCGGAGTCGCTGACGATGTCGACGATGTCGTCAGCGAGCTGGAAGGCCACCCCGATCTGCTCACCGAAGACGGTCATCGTCTCGACGATCTCCGGATCGGCCCCCGACATCATCGCCCCGAATCGGCCGGACGTGGCGATGAGCGAGCCGGTCTTGTCGGAGAGCACTCGAAGGTGATGGACGACCGCATCGGTGTCCTCTGGACCGATGGTCTCGCGGATCTGGCCGGTGCACAGGCGCTCGAAGGTGCGCGCCTGGATGCGCACGGCATCGGGCCCGAGATCGGCGAGGATGTCGGAGGCCTTGGCGAAGAGGAAGTCACCGGTGAGGATCGCGACGGTGTTGTCCCAGCGCGCATTGGCCGAGGCCGCACCGCGCCGCAGGTCCGCCTCGTCCATCACGTCATCGTGGTAGAGCGTGGCCAGGTGGGTGAGCTCGACGACGACCGCCGCGGGGACAACGCCCGGCGCCTCGGGATCTCCGAACTCCGCGGCGAGCAGCACGAGCAGGGGCCGGAATCTCTTGCCGCCCGCGTCCACGAGGTGCCGGGAGGCCTCGGTCACGAACGGATAGTCGCTGCGGACGGAGGCGCGCAGGAAGTCCTCCACCCTCTCCATACCCATGCCGAGCCGGGCCTCGAGGGCGGGATCGATCACCCCCAGGCCCATCAGCGACCCAGAGGGATGAGGACTCATGGCTATTCCACTATCGCAGGAATACGCCAGCGCGCTCGATGAGATCGAGGACGGGCTGAGGGAGTATGCCGAGGATCACAGTCACGGCGACCGAGATCGACAGGGCCAGGGTGGTGAAGCCCGAGGGCACCGCCACGCGCGGAGCCCCTTCGATCGGATCACGGAAGAACATCACCACGATGATCCGGACGTAGAAGAAGGCTGCGATCACGCTGGCGATGACGCCCACGATCACGAGGGCTACGGCATCGACCGCCAGGGCCGCCTCGAAGACGGCGAACTTGGCGATGAAGCCGCTCGTGAGCGGAATGCCCGCCAGGGCGAGCATGAAGATCGCGAAGCAGGTCGCGATCACGGGATTGGTGCGGCCCAGGCCGGACCACTGCTCGATCCGCGTCGCCTCGCCGCCGCTGTCTCGCACCATGCTGATGACCGCGAAGATGCCGAGCGTGGTGAAGGAGTACGCCACCAGGTAGAAGATCGAGGCCCACAGGCCCTCCGCCGTGGCGGTCGAGACGCCGATGAGGATGAAGCCGGCCTGCGCGATCGAGGAGTAGGCGATCATGCGCTTGATGTCGGTCTGGGCGATCGCCACGATCGAGCCGACGAGCATGGTGAGGCCCGCGATGACCCACAGCAGGGGCTCCCAGTCCCAGCGCAGGCCGCCGAAGGCGACGTAGAGCAAGCGGAGCATCGCACCGAACGCCGCGACCTTGACCGCTGCCGCCATGAACGCCGTCACCGGTGCGGGCGACCCCTGGTAGACGTCGGGCACCCACTGGTGGAAGGGAACGGCACCGACCTTGAAGAGCAGGCCCACGACGAGCATGGCCAGGCCGATGACAATGAGCGCCGTCTCACCCGGCTTCGCCGCCAGGGCGTCGGAGATCGCGGAGAACTCCACGCTGCCGGCGAAGCCGTAGACCAGGGCCGCTCCGAAGAGGAAGAAGGCTGAGGAGAAGGCGCCGAGGATGAAGTACTTGAGCGCGGCCTCCTGCGACAGCAGTCGACGGCGGCGCGCCATGCCCGCGAGGAGGTAGAGCGGAAGCGACATGACCTCGAGGGCCACGAACATCACGAGGAGGTTGGTCGACGTGATGAAGAGCATCATGCCCACGACCGCGAAGAGGAAGAGCGGCCACACCTCGGTCTGCAGGTATCCGCGCTTCGTGAGTTCGCGCTCGTCGACCGATCCCGGCAGCGCGGACGCTCGAGGGGCGAAGGAATCGCCCGCGGGATCGAGCTGGCGCTCTGCCATGAGCATGGCGCCGACGAAGGCGACGACGAGCACAAGGCCCATGAGCAGAATCCCCGGACCGTCGATCGCCAGGGCGCCCTCGACCTCAAGCGAGCGGGTGCCCGACTGCCACACCAGGGCCGCGAAGGCCCCCGCGAGGGAACCGAAGACGAGGACGAGCTGGACTGGCCGGCGGGCACGGCGACCCACGAAGGTCTCCACGATGACGCCGAGGACAGCAGCCACGCCCACGATGATCATGGGCAGCAGCGCGAGGTAGTCGATCTCGGGCGCGACCATCACGTCGGGATTCACTGGTCACCTCCCGCCGGAGCCAGTGCAGGCGCAGGATCGGTCATCCCGATCGTGTCCATGACCCGGTCGACCGCGGGATTGACCACGTCGAGCACGGGCCCGGGGAAGACACCGAGCACGATGGTGAGGAGCACGACGGGCACCAGTGAAGTCACCTCGCGACCGCCGAGGTCTCGCATCCCCTCCACGTGCGGAGACTCTGGACCGGTGGCCACCTTCTGGTACAGCCGCAGTGCGTAGGCCGCCGCGAGCACGATGCCGAGGGTGGCGATGACAGCCACCACGACATAGCGCGAGAAGGTGCCGAGGAGCACGAGGAACTCGCCCACGAAGCTTGCCAGGCCAGGAAGCGCGATCGCCGACATCACGGCGAAGAGGAAGAAGCCCGCGAGGACCGGGGCGACCTTGTTGACTCCGCCGTACGTCGCAATGGCACTCGAGCCACCCGCACGCTGCATGAGGAAGCCGGCAGTGAGGAAGGCTGCGGCGGTCGCGAGGCCGTGGCCCAGCATGTAGAGAGTCGAGCCGGTCATCGACCAGGTCGTGAAGACGAAGATGCCCAGTGCGATGAAACCGAAGTGCGACATCGAGCTGTAGGCGAAGAGGCGCTTCATGTCGGTCTGGCCGAGCGCCACGAGAGCTCCGTAGATGATGCCGATGACCGCCATGGCAATGACGAGCGGTGCGTAGAACTCCGACGCGGCGGGGAAGATCGGCAGGAGGTAGCGGATCATCCCGAAGGTGCCGACCTTGTCGAGGACACCGATGAGCAGGACCGCGGTCGCCGGCGTGGACTCCTTGGCCGCATCCGGGAGCCACGTGTGGAAGGGCCACAGCGGCGCCTTGATCGCGAAGGCGATGAAGAACCCGAGGAAGAGGATCTTCTGGGTGGTGGGGTCGATGTCGAGGCCCACCAGGGCCGCGAAGTCGAAGGTGCCCTGGCCGAGCTGTTGCGCCGAGACGACATAGAGGCCGATGAGGGCGGCGAGCATGAGCAGGCCGCCGACGAGGCTGTAGATGAGGAACTTCGTCGCGGCGTAGGCCCTGTTGGGCCCGCCGTAGCGCCCGATGAGGAAGTAGATCGGGATGAGCATGACCTCGAAGAGGACGTAGAAGAGGAAGACGTCGGTCGCGGAGAAGACCCCGATCATGAGCGTCTCGAGGACGAGGATCATGGCGAAGTAGCCCTTGACGTTGCGCCCGTCCTCGACGTCGTTCCACCCGGCCAGGATGGTGACCGGCACGAGGGTCGTGGCGAGGGCCACGAGCACCAGGCCGATGCCGTCGACGCCCAGGCTGTAGGAGATGCCGAAGGCGGGAATCCACGGGTAGCTCTCCACGAACTGGAAGGCCGCCGTGGAGTCGGCGTCGAACTGCAGGCCCATCACCACCGTGAAGACGAGCGCTGCGAGCGAGAAGACGAGGGCCACCTGCTTGATGAGGCGGGCGTTGTCGCGCGGGAGCACGAGGAGCACGAGGGCGCCGATGAGCGGAAGCACGCCCAGGATCGTGAGCCAGGGAATCGTCGTCACGGGAGCCTCACCACCGCGAGCACGACCACGACGAGGACGGCACCACCGACCATCGCCAGCGCGTAGGAGCGGGCGAAGCCGCTCTGCCAGCGCCGCAGGCGCTCACCGGATCCGCCGACGAAGGCCGCCAGACCGTTGACGACTCCGTCGATACCGCGGTTGTCGACCCCGATGAGCGCGCGGGTGACGCTGTAGGTCGGCTGGACGACGAGGACGTCGTTGATCGCATCGTCGTACATGCTGTTGCGTGCCGCCTTCGTGAGGATGTTGACGTCCTGGGGTGCCTCGACCGGCACGTTCTTGCGGTACATGCCGATGGCGATGGCGACGCCGATGAGCACGACGATGAGCGTGCCGATCTCGAGCAGGATGACGGGGAAGGGCAGGGGCGACTGGCTCAGGCCCGTGACCGGGGTCAGCCAGCTGATGATGTCGCCCCAGAAGAGCAGCGCGAGTCCGGTGAACATCGATCCGATCGCCAGGATGATGAGCGGGATCGTCATCACGGCCTTGGACTCGTGGGGATGCGCGTCGTCGGGCCAGCGAGCCTTGCCGAAGAAGGTCATGATCACCATGCGCGTCATGTAGAAGCCGGTGATTCCCGCAGCGATGATCGCGCAGACACCCACGAAGACGTTGACCTCGAAGGCCGCGTGGATGATGTCGTCCTTGGACCAGAAGCCGGAGAACGGCGGGATGCC